>JBGTDZ010000016.1:0-5452 GCA_041748055.1 Aquaticitalea sp. | reverse complement strand
AAATAAGTCTCCAAGATCAGTAACATCTATCGGGCCAACCGTATAACCAGTTACGCCACCTCCTAAATCTGGATTGAAATTGTATTGTCCCGGAGCCACGGTAGGCACCATTCTTCTTCTTCCTTGCTTAAGAGGGAAAGGCGTACAACCAATATACACATGGGCTTCATTCAATACATTGCCCGGAAGCATGTCATACACTACTGTTACTTCACCTGCAGAATATGTCACAGTTGCAGTACCATATAATGTTCCAGGTCCATTTGTTGGGTCACAGTCATTTCCGTTCCCCCCATAGAGATCAAACTCATAAACACCAGTCGCGGTGATTTCATTTGTCCATCCCCATCGACTAAACTCAGTTCCCAAATTATTATCAAGAAAACAATCGCTGTTCGGTCCATATGCAAATACGGTATCGCATTCAATAACTTCACAAGTTATTACTGAAATATCTGACGTTGCTGAACTACTACATCCATTTGTGTCGGTAAACGAATAAGTTATGGAACTACTGCTTTCGGCTCCTAGAAGTGTAGGATCAAAACTATAGGTTCCATTCATGTTATCAATGACGCCTGTACCAGAATATTCTCCCCCTAGTGGCATTCCACCACTTAAAATGAAAACACCATTTTCGAAACATACTGGTTCGAATAACGCAAGCGTAACCACTGGAAGGTCATTTACAGTGACCGTGATAGTCGCAGTGTCGTCTGGACAAGTGTTGCCACTTGCAACAGTGTACGTAAAGTCGAAGCTTCCGCTAAGACCCGTGGTGTCGAACATGCTGCCAATAAGGCCGCCCGATCCGTCGGTGTCCACAAAGGTTCCGCCGCTCTCGCTCACCAACGTGTTGAGGTCGACCTTGGTGCCAACGCAAACGGACGTGCTGTTGTCAGCTCCCGCATCAGGATTCTCGTCGATGGTCACAACAAAGCTGTTCTCCGCATCTTCACATGAGCCTGTGCCCGCAGTGTAAACATATATCGTCTGTGTGCTTGTGATTGAATCGCCTGCACTCAATGCTGTTCCTGTTCCGCCTGCTCCCGTAAAGTAATTTCCGTTGACAAGGGCTGGAAGCACATACTCGTCGCATGCCTCAACATCGTCAGGGTTGTCAGCCATTGGCGTGTCGTTGATGGTCACCACAAAGCTGTTCTCCGCATCTTCACATGAGCCGGTGGCCGCTGTGTAAACATATATCGTCTGTGTGCTTGTGATCGAATCGCCTGCACTCAACGCTGTTCCTGTCCCGCCTGCTCCCGTAAAGTAATTTCCGTTGACAAGGGCTGGAAGCACATACTCGTCGCATGCCTCAACATCGTCAGGGGCGTCAGCTAACGGGGTTTCGCTGGCAGTGATTGTTATTAATTGCTCACAACTTTGCACAAATATATTCACTGGTGGAACGGCTCCTGCATCTAGATATGATAAGGTATAAGTTCTGGTAACGGAGATTACTCCATCCTCGTTCATATCAACACAATCTACATCTCCAGAATCTTGAGACTCCAGAATCAAAGGAAAATCACATACCTCTCTAAGATTAAAGATACTATTTATATTTTCTAATGTATTTGCTAGTGGAGCAGGTATGCTGCAAGGTTCACTAACACAATACTCACCAACGAAATCCTCGAAGGTTTCATCGCATGTTACATCAACAACACAAGGTGGTCTCTGACGACAAGCATTACATATTGTAACACTTGCATTAGAGTTTACACATAAATATAAATATATTGCATTCTGCCCTTCAGGAAAATCGAATCGAATGATAGTTTGGGATCCTCCGTCTGAAAGGATTCTACAGGTAGTTCCATCAAAATAATAAGAACCATCCAGTTCTCCGTTACAACCTGCTCCTTGACCAACGTCTAACGTGAAAAAGTCTGTTACAGATAATAAACTCCTTACGAAAATAAATTCATAACAGTTTAATCCAGTGCCGTCATTACAAGATAGACGTTGGTCAATATTTCCGGCAAAACCTACAATATTTACCCCACAAAAAGGTAGTGAATCAACATTGATGGTAGTTGTTTGACCAGCACACGTATTAGGTGATGGACAATCCTGTGCGTATATCTTCGCACCAGACATAAAAAATGCCACCATAAACAGGCAGCAATAGAGCAATAATTTAAAGGAAGAACAACAAGTGCCCCCTTTGATTTTTTTTGTAAACAATTCGTTCATAACTTCTAGGTTTTAATTAATAACAAAAAAGACATAAAACAAGTAGCTATGTAGGATATAGGCAGATTTTGGAGGTGGCGCAACTAAAATTTAAAGCGCAACAAGTCGCTCTTAAATTTTTTAATAATTGCTATTAATCAAAAAATCAGCTATTAATCTATTGAAAGATTGTATGTAATAATTTTAATGGGAATGATCAAATATATATAATTAAATGTTAAAAAAATATTTTTTTTAATTTAATTTGTTGACATGTAGAATTTAAACACAAAATTAATGCGTACAGTTTTTTTAGAAAATCATTGTGTGAGATTGTCTCCTTTAGATGTGAGCAATTATCATCACCTCATAAAAATTTCGAGTGAGGAAGATTTATTGCAATATTCGCCTTCTAATATTTCCACTCCCGAAGATTTGAAAATGTATGTCCAAGACGCATTGGATGATTATTATCATAGTACAGCAATTCCATTTCTAGTTCATGATAAAACTAAAATGGCATACGCAGGTAGCACAAGATTTGGATTTATCAATTGGAAAAATAAAGTGTTGCACATAGGTTGGACATGGATAGGTAAAGAATTCCGTGGGACCGCTTTAAACAAAAACATGAAGTTTCTAATGCTACAACATGCATTTGAAAGCCTGGAATTTGAAAAAGTTGAATTTAGGATTGATGAAAGAAATTCCCGTTCGAGAAAAGCAATAGAAAAAATCGGGGCACATTTGGAAGGCGTTTTACGCAAAGATACTTTGATGCTTGATGGATTTAGAAGAAGCACTTGTTGCTATGGCATATTAAAAGAGGAATGGCATCCAATTAAAAAAACAATCTTTACTGACTGCAATTAATTAGAGAATTTTTTCAAAACATACACTATTTTCCACACCATCGTATTGTCCGTAATTTGGAATGCGATTATAACCACATTTTCTATAAAGTGAAATCGCTTCGGGTTGCATTAAACCTGTTTCCAATACACATTTTGAATAGCCCAATTCTTTCGACCAGTGCTCCAATGCAGAAATAACTTTTAAAGCAAATCCTTTCCCTCTATATTCTGGCAAGACATACATGCGTTTCACTTCCATAGTAGTATCATCATATTTTTTTATAGCTCCACAAGCAACTGGCATGTTATTATAATAGCCAACGATGCAATTTTTTATGGTGGCAATAGCATTATATTGATTATAAAAATTGTGGTCGGCACCATCGCGAATTTTTAAATCGGCATCCAGCAAGCTAACCAATTCTATAAATGCCAAATCTGTTGAAGTGCTTCGTCTAATTGTTAGTGGTTCCATGAATCAAATGGGAAATTATATCTTTTGTTGGTAGAATTTTTTTTGTATGCTCTATGCTCGGTCCCGCAACCCAGACGGTTTTGTAGGTCGCTTCTTTGGCGGCTTTTTCGGTGGCTTTCATACCGATCGAAAAACGAATCATCTTAACCCATTTCTTAAGTTTTTTATTCTTGTTCAAGATAGTTTCCAGCCAAGATTCCTTTGTGCCGATTTTTTGAACGTAAGGTGTATTGATGACTGTACATGGCGTTCCCGAAATCCGTTGTGTTACAACTATGTCCTTTGCACCATAATCCACACAGGCCTGTTTATATTCATCTGTGACATTTGCCTCAAGCGAAGCAATGAAAGGGCTACCAACCGATACACCATCCGCGCCATATCCCAACATTTTATCGATGTCTGTTTTCCGTCCTACCCCTCCAGCAGAGATGATTGGAATATCGCAATTACTTTTTAGAAGGTGTATCAATTCTTGAGGAGAATAATTGCCTCGATGTCCTCCTGCTTCGTTATTCACAGCAATAATGGCATCAGCACCAAGGTCTTGCACCTTTTTGGCAAAATTTAAATCGGTAACATCACAAAATACTTTGATGCCTGCTTTGTGTGCTTGGTTGATAGTTTCTTCAGGACTTCCCAAAGAGGTAATAATAAAATCGCAACCTTCTTCACAAATTACTCGCAATTGTTCTTTATACTTGGGATTGGATTTGTTGACAATCAAGTTAAAACCAAACGAGCCACCTTCTACTTTGGCACCATTCAATTCTTTGAGAGCCTTTCGCAATTCTTCCAAAGTACGATAGTTCAAAGCTGGTATGCAACCCGCAATTCCGCCTCTCATCGCTTCAATCACCATGGCGGTGTTGGAAACCAAAAACATTGGAGCTTGGATGATAGGATGTCTGATATTGAGGAGTTGGGTGAGTTTGGTTTGCATAGTCAGAAAGATGATAGTAACAAATATAGAAATATTGTCCTAGCATAATTATATACTTTCGCATAAAAAAAACGCAGTCATTTCTGAATGCGCTTCTTAAAAGATAATAACAACTATTTAATTTAGCACGTTTTGTTTTTTTACAGCTAATGCATAAATTACTAAACCAAAACCAATCTTATTAATGGCATCGGCTATATTATAAACGACATCCACACTACCCGAACCAATAATATTTGTATACCATCCATCAGTGCCTAACATGTAACCTAAAGGATAAATAGCCCATCCAACTAGAACAAACCAGCAAAGTATTTTGTGGGCTTGTAAAATATCTCCACCAGCAGCGAGTGCCAATTTTTTTGCACTTCCAAACCAAATTTCATACACGATGTAGAAGTAAGCCAATCCTGAAATGCCTCCCCATAGTGCAGCTTGATTGGTAAACACTGCTTCTCCAAAATAACCAGTAATTAACATTGCTACAGAAGCTAGAATCAATTTCCACATCAAAGATTGCTTTGCACCTGCAACCAGAAGAATTAAATAAAATTCGACACACATTAAAGGAACTGTAAGCAACCAGTCAACATATCTAAAAAACGTTGGAGATTCAACATTTGAGAACCAATAGTCTCTCATGTAAAAGTAATGGTCTGCTGCAATAAAGGTAATAAGTCCGGAGACCAAAACGGATGTTCGCCACTTTTTATCAAATTGGCTTAATGAAAGGAAGAAGAATACGGAAGCAGCCATCATAGCCATTGAGCCCACGAAAAAAGTAAAGCCGACATAATCTGTCGAATCTAATTTAGATGTAATTTGACTAAATAATAAAATTGTTTTCATAATGGTTTATAGGTTAATTATTAATTTTGTTTAAACAAATTTACAATTAGTTAAACAATAATAATTAATTTTAACAATTATTTTCGTCGATTATTTTAAATCTTACAAATATTTATGATAAAAATTTACAATGTTTCAATTGTCCTGAGT
>JBGTDZ010000015.1:0-2784 GCA_041748055.1 Aquaticitalea sp. | reverse complement strand
CCATAGTGAAACTGATTCGAGAAAAAGGAATTCCCGTGGTGTCTGAAATTGAATTTGCTTCAAAATACACCAATGCCACCATTGTTGGAATCACGGGAAGCAATGGCAAAACAACTACAGCAACCTTGGCACACCACATTCTAAAGCAAGAATTGGAAGTCGGCTTGTCTGGCAACATCGGGAAGAGTTTCGCCCTGCAAATTTTGGAACAGGATTATCCATATTACGTATTGGAAATCAGCAGTTTTCAGTTGGATGATATCGTTGATTTCAGACCGAATATTGCAGTCCTTCTGAATATCACGCCCGATCATTTGGACAGATATGATTACAAGTTTGAAAATTATATCAATTCAAAATTCAAGATTGCGATGAACCAAACCAAAGATGATTACTTGGTTTATGATGCAGATGATGAAGTCATTTCAAATTGGCTCAAAAATAACAAAATTCAATCCACCTTATTACCATTTTCATTGGTAAGGCCCATAGAAAACGGAGCATATTTAGACAAAGAGACGATAAAAATAACAATAGATAACAACCAGATAATTATGCCGACAGCAAATTTAGCTTTAGAAGGAAAACACAACATCAAGAACCAAATGGCAGCCTCAACAGTGGCCCATTTACTAAAAATCAGAAAGCAAACCATCCGTGAAAGTTTGGAAAATTTCCAAGGTGTAGAACATCGTTTGGAGCATGTGTTGAAAATCAACAAAGTGCAATACATAAACGACTCAAAAGCAACAAACGTAAATGCAACATATTATGCTTTGGACAGCATGGATACACCCACCGTATGGATTGTTGGAGGTGTTGATAAAGGTAATGATTATAATGAGTTGTTCTCATTTGTTAACGAAAAGGTCAAGGCCATTATTTGTTTGGGGGTAGATAATGAAAAGTTAATGAACACATTTGGCAACATGGTTGATGTCATTATCGAAACGCAATATATGAGCGAAGCAGTAAAAATCGCTTATAAATTGGCTGAATCGGGAGATACGGTGTTGTTATCACCAGCTTGTGCAAGTTTTGATTTATTTGAAAATTATGAAGACAGGGGACGCCAATTCAAAGATGCAGTAAGAAATCTATAATCCCATCATAATCTTACTGACCCAAAAGATTGGAAGGAAGAAACTGATGTGGCAAAATACTTAAAACAGTTTTTAAACAAATGATTAATAACGACTTAACAATCAAACATTTTGCCTTTCGGGAAGATGTCCGAATTACAGATTGGCTTTTATGAATAATTTGCTATCACATATTAAGGGAGACCGTTTAATTTGGGCAATTGTCACTTTGTTGGCAATCTTCTCATTTCTTCCTGTGTATAGTGCTGCCAGTAATTTGGCATATACCAGTACTTCAGCCAGCACCTTTACGATTTTTGTACGGCACTTTATGCATCTGTTATTAGGTTTTCTTATCATATATGGTGTACATCGAATCCCGTATCGTTATTTCAGAGGACTTTCTATGGTAACAATTCCTATAGTGCTTGTCTTGTTGATTCTGACCATGCTTCAAGGCACAACCATTGAAGGTGCCAACGCTAGTCGTTGGATTCAAATTCCAATTGTAGGGATGTCTTTTCAACCATCAACATTGGCTGCTGTTGTATTAATGGTCTATGTAGCACGTTATTTATCAAAAATCCAGGAGAAAGAAATAACGTTCAAAGAAACAATTTTACCTCTCTGGTTACCAGTATTTCTGATTCTGATTTTGATTTTACCTGCTAACTTTTCTACCACGGCCATCATTTTTGTAATGGTGTTGATATTGACATTCATTGGAGGTTATCCAATTAAATATTTATCGATTATTGTTGGAACTGGTTTGGTTGCATTGACTTTGTTCATATTGGTTGTAAAGGCATTTCCAAATTTAGTTGAAAACAGAATTCAAACTTGGGAAAACCGAATTGGAAATTTCTTGAACGAAGGGGAAGACACCGAAGCGGATTATCAGATAGAAAAAGCAAAAATTGCTATTGCATCAGGAGGCATCCAAGGTGTTGGACCTGGAAAAAGTGTGCAGAAAAACTTTTTGCCACAATCCTCATCCGATTTCATTTTTGCAATTATTGTGGAAGAGTATGGTTTGATTGGAGGTCTGTTTTTATTGGTAATGTACTGTTGGTTATTATTTCGGATTGTCATCATTTCACAAAAAGCTGATACAGTCTTTGGTAAGTTGTTGGTGCTTGGTGTCGGATTGCCAATTGTATTTCAGGCGTTTATCAATATGGCGGTTGCTGTGGAATTGTTCCCAGTTACTGGGCAGACATTACCTCTGATCAGTAGTGGAGGAACATCAATCTGGATGACTTGCTTGGCCATAGGCATAATTTTAAGCGTGAGTGTTAAACGTGAGGAAATCATGAAAGAAGAAGACAGTATGGACAATCCATTGGAAATTTTAAGTGAAACTATTTAAGTTAAAAGTGTCTAAAGTTTTAAGTACTAAAAGGCGGAATTAAGACAATAAAGAATAGAATAAACAGAAAAGAATAAACACAAGCTTTATGAAGATAGGAGTTTAATTTTTTTTTTTGAAAGTTAAAAGAGAAACATTAGTGATTTCGTGGCAATAGAAAAGAGACCATATAAAATAATTCTTTCAGGTGGGGGCACAGGAGGTCATATCTATCCTGCGATTGCCATTGCAAACGAATTGAAAATTCGTTTCCCTGGTTCTGAATTTCTGTTTGTTGGTGCGCTGGATAGGATGGAAATGGAAAAAGTACCACAAGCTGGATATAAAATTGAA
>JBGTDZ010000014.1:0-7226 GCA_041748055.1 Aquaticitalea sp. | reverse complement strand
AAAAATGCGGGCGCAACAGTATTGCATCAACCAAACAAAGGCTATGGCAATGCATGCCTCAAGGGTTTGGAATATATTGCAAATCAAGATGAAAAACCATATATTATTGTTTTTTTAGATGGCGATTACAGCGATTATCCATCTGAATTGACAAAAATCATATCGCCAATTTTAGACGACAATATCGATTTTGTGGTTGGGGCAAGAGTCAAAAAGTTGTGTGAAGAAGGTTCCATGACACCGCAGCAATTGTTCGGAAATTGGTTAGCAACTTTTTTGATGCGTACTTTATTTGGTGCAAAATTTACCGATCTTGGTCCCTTTAGAGCAATCAAGTATTCCAAACTCCTTGATTTGCAGATGGTAGATAAAACCTATGGGTGGACTGTGGAGATGCAATTGAAATCCATTAGACAAAAGTTAACGTATATAGAGGTACCTGTAACCTACAAAAAAAGAATTGGTACATCAAAAGTATCAGGAACCATAAAAGGTAGTATATTTGCAGGCGCAAAAATCCTCTATTGGATTTTTAAATACAGCTTTAAAAAATGATTATAGAATCGCTTATTATTTTAATTTACACTGTAGCTATCGTACTGATTTTCATGTATGCACTGGCTCAATTGAATTTATTGTTCAATTATCTGACCTCTAAAAATTCGGAAGACGATTCAGAAACTTTCGACTTTTCCAATTCTGATGAAGTGCCTTTGGTGACGATTCAATTGCCTGTTTATAACGAAATGTACGTTATGGAACGCCTTTTGGAGAACATCGCACTTATCGATTACCCAAAAGACAAACTCGAAATTCAAGTATTGGACGACTCAACCGACGAAACCGTCAAAACCACTTTTGATCACGTTGAAAAATTAAAACAAACTGGTCTAGATATAACTCACATCTGTCGTACAGACCGAAGTGGCTTCAAAGCTGGAGCACTCAAAGAAGGTTTGAAAATTGCAAAAGGGGAATATATAGCCATTTTTGATGCCGATTTCTTACCAGAACCAAATTGGTTAAAGAAAACCATTCCTTATTTTAAGGACGAACAAATCGGTGTTGTACAAACACGTTGGGGACATATAAACCGTAATTACTCAATACTGACAAAAATACAAGCCTTTGCCCTTGATGCGCATTTTACATTGGAGCAAGTTGGCAGAAACAGTAAAGGACATTTTATCAACTTTAACGGAACTGCTGGTGTATGGCGTAAAACCTGTATTCTTGATGCAGGTAATTGGGAAGGTGATACTTTGACTGAAGATTTGGATTTGAGCTACCGAGCCCAACTAAAAAACTGGAAATTCAAATATTTAGAAGATGTTGAGACTCCTGCCGAGTTACCAGTGGTCATCAGCGCTGCTCGCTCTCAACAATTCCGTTGGAACAAAGGGGGTGCAGAAAATTTCAGGAAAATGATGTGGCGGGTATTAAAATCCAAAAATATTTCTCCAAGAACTAAAATCCACGGTTTATTACATTTGTTGAATAGCACCATGTTTTTGAACGTATTTTTAGTTGCTGTTTTAAGTATTCCAATGCTTTACATCAAAAATGAATATGCCCATTTACGTTATTATTTCTATTTCATGAGCTTTTTCGTAATGAGCACCATGATATTTTTTGTCTGTTATTGGATGATGTACAAAAGTATTTACGGCAGCGGATTTAAGAATTTCTTTAGTTATGTACGTACATTTTTTACGTTTTTCTCTATAGCAATGGGCTTTTCATTGCACAATTCCATTGCAGTTTTAGAAGGTCATATTGGTAAACGTAGCGAATTTGTTCGTACACCAAAATTCAATATCAGCACGTTAAAAGACAGTTGGAAAGGCAACAAATATTTAGCAAAAAATGTATCGCTTAATGTGATTGTTGAAGGTGCCTTAATGATATATTTTGCCTTCGGTTTATATAGTGCATTTGTTGTCGGCGACCAAGGTGGTGATTTCGGATTGTTTCCGTTCCACTTGATGCTTTGCATTGGTTTTGGCTACGTGTTTTTTAAATCGTTGACATCTAAAGCTTAATTTTGAATAATTTTAATGGCCTTTGAAATCAAAAAATAGAAAGGTTAATTTAATTTAAAAGACTATTCAGACCTCACAGGTTTTAAAAACCTGTGAGGTCTTTAATATTATCCTAATGCCAAACCTGACTTACTTCAAACTACATAAAATCCCGATTTTATTGTTACTGTTAAGTGTCGCATTTTATATTTCATTTGCCTACGATTTGTTACGTACGGATTTTACGAAACTCCTTTTACTCTACGTTGCATTGTTCCTTTTGTTCTTCAAATTGATGAAGAACAAAAAATTGAATTTCAAGTTCCTGGTCGCAGTTGCGCTTATCTTCCGATTGATTTTTATCTTTGCCATGCCTAATCTCTCGCAGGATTTTTACCGTTTTATTTGGGATGGCCGTATGATTCTTGAAGGAATGAATCCTTATATGTTCACACCTGAATCTTTTATCAGTGTTGGTAAATTTCCCATTGCCCAAGCACAACAACTGTATGCTGGAATGGGTGAGCTCAACGGAAGCCATTATACCAACTATCCTCCTATCAAACAGCTCATTTTTGCCATTGCAGCTCTGTTTGCTGGAAAAAGCATTCTCGGTTCCGCCATTGTGTTTCGTTTGTTTATCATTGCAGCCGATATAGGCACGCTCTATTTTGGAAAGAAGCTTTTAGAGAAGTTTGATATGCCGGTTCATCATATTTTCTGGTATCTTCTTAATCCGTTTATTATAATCGAATTGACGGGAAGTTTACATTTTGAAGGCATTATGATTTTCTTTATGATATGGAGTTTCTATTTGCTGACAAAAGGAAAATGGCAACTTGCGGGAGTTGTCTTGGCAATATCAATTTCGGTAAAATTACTTCCTTTTTTGTTTATACCCTTATTCTATCAATGGTTTAAAAAACAAAAATCCGGCAATCTTCGTTTCATTGGTTTTTGTTTAATTATAGGTATTACTACTTTGCTATTGTTTGCTCCTTTTTATTCTAAAAAATTTCTTGGCAATTATTCCCAGACTGTGGCGCTTTGGTTCAGTAATTTTGAATTTAATGCAAGTTTATACTATGTTGCCAGAGCCATTGGGTATTCAATAACCGGCTTTAATGAAATTGCCACCATTGGAAAGTTCATTCCCATTATCGTTACTTTGGTTTTGATTGCACTTACTTTTTTTAGGAAAAACAAAACATTTCCTCAGTTGATTTCAACAATGCTGTTGGTAGCGACAATTTACTATTTTACATCCACAACCATTCATCCTTGGTACTTAACAACTTTGCTAATGTTTTCAGTGTTTACGAGCTACAAATTTCCGTTGGTTTGGTCTCTTATGATTGTTCTGAGTTATTTTGCATATTCCAGCAATGATTATTCCGAAAACCTATGGATAGTTGGATTGGAATATGTTGTAGTATATGGTGTTTTTATTTGGGAAGTGTTTGTAAAGAACCCTAACTTTCAAACACCTCTTGTGCATTCATAAAACATTTGAACTCCACGGTATAATCATTCGGATCCTTAACAAAAAAGGATTGATGTTCGCCTGTTTTGCCTTCCAAAAATTTTATTTCTGAAACAATATTATAATTCTTTGATCTTAATCGGTCTAATACAGCATTCCATTCTTTGTTACCAAGAATAATCCCGAAATGGAAAGATGGCAAAATATCTCCGTTGAAATTATAACTTTGACATTCAAATTTAAAGGGGCCACATTCGGAAAACGTTATTTGGTTGTTGTAAAGATTGACGTCTGCCCATTTTACTGTAGCACGACCGATGGAAGCTCCTAAAATTTCGGTGTAGAAAGTTTTGGTTTTATGTACGTTGACACAAGGTAAAGCAAGATGGAATTGTGTTGCCATAAGTGTTAGTTTCATCTGGTTTGTTATAAAGTTAATGATTTTTTCAAATCCGAAACATCAAATACATAAAATATTTAGTGGTGAGAAAAAAAATGTTTGGCATAAAAAAAGTCGCCTATTACTGGCGACTTAATATTATCAATGATAGATGATGTTCTGTAAAAGAATAATTTAAAAGATCAATCTACTTCCATATCCTCATCCATATCTGGGTCTTCCTCACCCATTTCGGGATCTTGTACCGCATCCGGATCGTCAGCATCAAAGTCTTCATAGTCGTCTTCATCGTAATTTTCCATAGTAACTTGGAGCTTGGTACTCACTTTGACCAAATATTTAGTATCATTGGTTGTCACTTCCACCGCTTCCACGATTTCATTATTGGCATTTTTAAATATGATGATGTTTTCATCATCATATCCATCAGGATATTTTTCAACCAACAATGCCAAGATTTCAGGTGTCAATTTCTTAAAATCAACAATAACCCGCTTAAGACTGTCTCTTTTGTTACTCATAAATCACATATCTAATAGGTAGGCAAAAATAAGTGGTGCAACTATGGTAGCATCACTTTCTATTATAAATTTTGGTGTGTCAATATCCAGTTTTCCCCAAGTTATTTTCTCGTTTGGAACTGCTCCAGAATAAGATCCATAACTTGTTGTAGAGTCACTGATTTGGCAAAAGTAACTCCAGAACGGTGTGTCGGTACGTTCCATATCTTGGTACAACATCGGAACGACACAAATTGGAAAATCTCCTGCAATACCACCTCCAATTTGAAAGAATCCGATGCCATTTTTAGAATTATCTGTGTACCAATCCGCTAAGAACGTCATGTATTCAATCCCAGATTTCATGGTACTTGCCTTCAACTCGCCTTTAAGAACGTAGCTTGCGAAGATGTTACCCATGGTACTATCTTCCCAACCCGGTACAATTATAGGTAAATTTTTCTCTGCTGCTGCAAACATCCAAGAATTTTTTATGTCGATTTCATAATATTCCTCAAGAACTCCACTCAACAACATTTTGTACATAAATTCATGCGGGAAAAATCGTTCGCCTTTCACCTCGGCATCTTTCCATATTTTATAAATATGCTTTTGCAGACGTCTAAACGCTTCATGTTCAGGAATACAAGTATCCGTAACCCGATTCAATCCCTTTTCCAATAAATCCCATTCATCCTGTGGTGTGAGATCGCGATAATTAGGCACACGCTTATAGTGCGAATGTGCCACAAGATTCATGATATCTTCTTCTAGATTGGCTCCTGTGCATGAAATAATCTGAACCTTATCCTGACGGATGATTTCGGCGAATATCTTTCCGATTTCCGCTGTACTCATTGCTCCTGCCAAGGAAACTAACATTTTTGATCCTTTGGCCAACTGCGCTTCATAACCCTTTGCCGCATCTACAAGTGCAGCGGCATTAAAATGTAGATAATATTTTTCAATAAAATTTGTAATCGCTCCTTTAGTTGTCGGCATCGTCATCGAATTTTGAAAATTTATTTACAGACGAACCAGATTCTTTAAAGTTACTCTCGTAACCATCTTCCACATTATCATCCAAGAATTTATAACTTAACATTTTATAATATAATTTGGCGGCCAAAAAGTCCGAAGATTTATCATTCTCATCCGGGCAAAGTTCCATGATGTCAAATCCTACAACATTTTTTTCTTCAAAAACTTTTTTTAAGAAATCGAGCGTTTCGTACCACAACAACCCACCTGGTTCTGGTGTGCCAGTCGACGGCATAATTGAAGGATCAAAAGCATCCAAATCTATGGTGATGAAAACGTTATCTGTCATTTGGTCGATGGCACTGTCCATCCAAAATTCATCATTGACCATATCGTGGGCAAAATATATCTTTTCTTCATCCATTACAGTAGTTTCAATGACGTCCATACTGCGGATACCAACTTGTATCAAATTGGTAGTTTGGCTTGCTTCGTAGACAGCGCATGCATGATTACATTTACTCCCCTGATATTCTTTGCGCAAATCGGCATGAGCGTCAATCTGAAGCACGGTCAGGTTATCGAAGCATTCGTTGAAAGCCCTAATCGTTCCAATGGAAATAGAATGTTCGCCACCAAAAGCAGTCACAAATTTGTTGCGTTTTATGAATTTTTTGACGGTTTGGTGCACCTCTTCCACCATTTTTTCTGCAGATGCATTCTCAGTTATGGCATCCGCGAGGTAGATACCTTGTTTGTAGACTTCTGTGCCCGTTTCGATGTCATACATCTCCATATTTTCGGAGGCATCCAAAAATGCCTTCGGCCCTTTATGGGCTCCTTTTTGCCAAGTACTTGTTCCATCATAAGGTACTGGAATCAAAACGATTTTTGCCGTTTCTAGTTTGGAATATTCTTCTCCTATTCCTGCGTATGTTATATTATTCATTTTGCAATAATTATTTTTTTAGAAGTAGATAGCAATTCGCGATTTTATGTCTTGTTTGAATTTAAGGCAATCCTTATATTTCGCTGGTGTCATTGTAACCTAAAATTTTAAGTAAGTCTTCACTTTTTTGTTGTTCACTAAACAATCTGGTCTTCATCTGACCATTCTCGTCTTTATCTATCAATATATGTTTTGGTGAAGGTATTAAACAATGTTGCAAACCACCAAATCCGCCAATAGTTTCTTGATAAGCACCAGTATTAAAAAAGCCAAGATACAAGGGTTTTTCTTTATTGTATTTCGGAAGATAGATGGCATTCATATGTTGTTCGCTGTTATAATAATCATCACTATCACAGGTCAAACCACCGAGCAACACACGTTCATAACTGTCGTACCATCTATTGATTGGCAACATGATAAATCGTTTGTTGATTGCCCAAGTATCCGGAAGCGTGGTAATGAAGGATGAATTGATCATGTTCCATTTTTCCCTGTCATTCTGTTGTTTTTGATACAGAACCTCGTAAATGGCACCACCACTTTCACCTACTGTAAAACTTCCAAATTCAGTAAAAATATTCGGTACAGGCACCTCTTCTTGGTCGCAAGCCAATTTAATTTGGTTAATGATTTCGTCAACCATGTATTCATAATCAAAATCGAAGGCAAGGGAATTTTTTATCGGGAAACCTCCACCAATGTTCAAACTGTCCAACGTAGGACAAATATGTTTTAAACTGGTATATACTTTTAAGCATTTGGATAACTCGTTCCAATAATAGGCATTGTCGCGAATGCCGGTATTGATAAAAAAGTGCAGCATTTTTAACTTCACTTTACTATTCTCTTTTATTTGACTTCTGTAAAAAGGCAGAATGTTTTTGTAGCC
>JBGTDZ010000013.1:0-3088 GCA_041748055.1 Aquaticitalea sp. | reverse complement strand
TAAATCTTCTTTTTCTTCATCTGAAAGAGCATTCAACCTTTCTTTCTCTTTTTGTTCTACAAAAAAAGATATTGCTTTTTCCATAAGAGCCTTTACACTCATATTCTCAAATGCCGATAAGATTTTAAGTTTAGTCAAAATGGTTTCGTCAATGTCTATGTTTTTTTTCATGATCATCATTTTATAAAACAAATATACATAAAATATATTATATATTTAATATACTTTTAATATAATGAAAATCTAAATAAGTTCTAGGTGTAACAGGTAAAGATTTCGTCCTGGTTCCTCTCGAACCTGACGCGAAAATCCCAAGAGATATAGTATGTTCGAAAGAATAGGTAAAAACAGGAAACCAAATAGGACACGTTCGTTATGAAATTTGAACCGATTTGACTCGTTTTAGCAGTATTTTTAAAAACAGAAAATCTTGATAATCAATTGATTATCAAGATTAAAAAATATTCAGTCGGGGTGGCAGGATTTGAATTTTCTTTTACAACTCCTTAAACACCAATGTTTTATATCATATTGTTCTTAGACCAGACACGCAACAGGACATTCTCAACAGCCTTTTGACGCTTTCGCACACTAAATATAAGAAAGGAATATCAAATTGATTTAAAGGAGTTTAAATTTTATACGGTTCGAACTTTAGAAGAGATGAAAGGTTAAGTCAACATATGGCTCAAATCAACGATTTTTGATGTCATTAAGCCTTTAGTAACCATCGTTGCCATTTTTAATCAGGATATTTGTTTATTTATGGATTGCAAAGTTATCATTCTGCTATGACGATATTACAAAGCGCTTTATTTGAAATAAATGAGTTGGAATGATCATTATGTAAGGTTTCAGGTCTTTTGGAAAGATTCCGAAAAAAAACCCCTTCCGCTCATGTTCAAAGAGTTTTTAAGACTATGGGTTATAAAAGGAAGTTTTCCCCTTCACTATTTTGGTAGATTTCTTTACAGAAAAGGATATGATAATCCATACAATTATATGGATATGAAGCAATACCGATCAATTATCTACTCCAAAAAAAACAACCAGGAGGCTTATGCCCCAATACTCAGTAACAAATTTATTTTTTCACTGTTCTGTGAGAGGAATCAATTGCCTACTCCAAATGTGTACAGTTATAACATGAATGGATCATTTTTTTACCATGACCATATTCTGCCTGTAAGGAATTCTAAAGACTTATTAAAATTATTTACCAAGGTCTTTCAGACCTCTGGTGTTGACAAACTGTTTGTTAAATCATTTTGCGGATATGGTGGAAACGAAGTTTTTTTATTGACCTCTTTAAATTTGAGCGATGAATTAGAGAAATTGGGAAACACCATTTTGAGTGGTGCATTCATACACCAGCAATGTATAGCTCAACATGCCGGGCTCAGTCAAATCTATCCGCATAGCATAAATACCCTAAGAGTGGAAACCTACATTGACAATAGCGGAATGGTAAATATCCTTGGAATGTTTATGAGGTTTGGATCTGGTGGGAAAATTGTAGATAATGTGAGTTCCGGAGGTTTTTATGTTCCCGTAGAACGCTCTTCCGGTAAGCTAATGGCCAAAGGACTTCAGGGAATGATTTTCGGCGGAAAAGTTTTTTATAGACATCCTGATTCCAATTTTGAGTTCAAGGATTATAAAGTTCCATACTTTGATGAGGCAAAGAACCTATGTCTAAGACTCGCCACTTATATACCCATTAGATTGGCTGGCTGGGATATAGCATTTACTCCTTCAGGACCCGTTGTTATCGAAGGAAATAATACACCGGGTATAACGGTTGGTGAAATTGGTTGCGGTGGTTATGTAAACCATCCTTTATTCAGTGAAATGATAGGCAAGAGATGAAAAAGATACCTTTTGTAATAAAGAACACTGAAAAGTGGCGTAGGCGATTCTTTTGGGCTTTCGATGCCTTAACCGGAGGTAAAATAAAAGGGCATTATGACGATATTAAATTCATACTTGAAAATTATAACTCCCGGGAATCTCAAAATAGAAGAAACGCCAATCTAAACAACCTTTTGCACCATGCTGCTACGACAACGGAATTTTACAGAGGATTTTCAAATTATATTTCAATACTGGACTTCCCAATTATCAATAAGTCGATTATCCGGCAAAATTACAAGGACATTCAATCCGATACTTATAAAAATAACGCCAATTTTCAAATGACAACCAGCGGATCTTCGGGAACGCCATTTACCACCTTGCAAGATGCCAACAAGAAGCGCAGAAACACAGCAGATACTATCTATTTGAAGCAACAAGCTGGTTTCGAACTAGGATACAGGATTTATTATGTGCGCAAATGGTTCAAAATGCACAAAAGAAGTTGGTTGACCACTGAAATGAGGAACATTTACATGGTCAACGTTACAGAGTTTACAGACGACTATTTACAAGATTTTATAAAAACCCTAGTAGATGACACCTCGCATAAGGTATTGCTTGGGTATTCGTCTGCATTACGTGATATTTGCAAGTATCTTGAGAAAATCGATTCTGGTCCGATAGATACTAATATTTGTTCGATCATCGCGATGGCAGAAGCATTGAGTGATGATACAAGAAAAATGTTGAAAAAATATTTCAACGCGCCCGTATTTCTGCGTTATTCCAATATGGAGAATGGTATTCTTTCCTTACAGTTATCAGAAATGAATAACAACCTCCAGATAAACTGGGCAAGTTATTTTATAGAAATCTTACATCCGGATAAGGATGTTCATGTCAAGGAAGGTGAAGTTGGGCGGGTAGTGGTAACTGATCTTTTCAATTATTGCATGCCCTTTATAAGATATGATACGGGGGATTTGGCCAGAATGACACCAGATAAAGTTTTCAACTCTGCTCCGGCATTTTCAGAAGTTCAGGGAAGAAGAATGGATGCCATTTACGATACTAAGGGCAACATTCAATCTACATTTATAATTTTCCATTTGGAATCTTATCCGGAGATAAAACAATTTCAATTTACCCAGGATGGTCAAAAACAGTATACACTGAATTTAAATTTAGAAGGTAAATTTAAGCATGAAGCAAATCTTATCAACTTATTCAG
>JBGTDZ010000012.1:0-15518 GCA_041748055.1 Aquaticitalea sp. | reverse complement strand
CTTACACAGGCGCATCGCGAGGCGGATTGCCATTGTAAAAAAGAATAATCTTAGTGATTATTTAAAATTTTTGCGGACTGATATAGCCGAACAGGATGCGCTTTTTCAGGATATGCTCATTCCGGTCACTTCTTTTTTCCGAGACCCGAAAATGTTTCACACCTTAACCGAAAAAGTTTTCCCTTCCATCCTGAAAAATAAAAATCCTGACGCACCTATTCGTATGTGGATTGCGGGTTGCTCCACAGGCGAAGAAGTCTATTCAATTGCCATTTGCCTGCAGGAATTTTTGCGATCCAATCCTGCTAGCAATCGGGAACGCAACACACAGATTCAAATTTTTGCTTCTGATATTTCTGAGAAGGCAATTAAGACAGCACGATTAGGAGTTTACACAAACGCCGATGTGGAAATGCTTTCTGCTGCGCGGCTCGAAACTTATTTTACAAAAAACAATGGCGGTTATGAAGTGGTCAAAGGCATTCGTGATATATGCGTATTTGCTCCGCACAATTTTTTGAAAGACCCGCCATTTGCAAAAATGGATTTAATCAGTTGCCGTAACGTGCTAATTTACATGGATTCTTTTTTGCAGCAAAAAGCATTCGCCACGTTTCATTACGCATTGAAAGAAAACAGATTTCTGCTCCTCGGTAAATCTGAATCAGTCGGCATATCTTCCGATTTGTTTGCGGCAGTGGCAAATAAAGAGAAAATTTTTTCGCGCAAGGAAGTTCAAGGCCGGTTCAGGCAGGTAGCCACCGAACGAAAAGAAGAAGCATCGGTAAAGAAAACTAAGACCATAGCCAAACCTGAAGCTAAGCAAGCCGATTTCAAAAAAAGTGCAGAGGCCATCATGATTTCCAAAGCACCGGCAAGCGTAGTGGTGAATGAGCAAATGGACATCGTACACATTCACGGTGATCTCACACCATTTCTTCAGGCACCTCAAGGCAAACCCACGCACAATCTTTTGAGTATGGCACGCGATGGTTTAACCTTTGAATTGCGTAATGCCATTCACAAAGCCTCCAAGGATAAAATAACGGTCACTACTGAAAATATTCCTTTAAAAATATACACTCCCATGAATGATCCGGATAGCGATCAAGAGGGGCAACGGAAACAAACTTTGGTGGCGATGGAGATTATTCCGTTGACAGATACCATTGAACAGCATTACTTAATTCGTTTTGAGAAAATAATAATTCCGAAAGCGAAGGATGGAAAATCAGCTGCATCAGGAAAAACAAAAGCAGGCGAAGCAGAAAAGCGAAACGTGCAATTGGAAAAAGAATTGGCTTACAACCGTGAAGATATGCGCTCCATCACCGAAGACATGGAGGCCGCTAATGAAGAACTGCAAAGCGCCAACGAAGAATTGCAGAGCAGTAATGAGGAGATGCAAAGTTTGAATGAAGAATTAGAAACCTCCAAAGAAGAACTGCAATCCACTAACGAAGAACTCATCATCGTAAATCAGGAGTTGTTTGAGAAGCAGGAACAGCTAAATGCAGCCCGTCTTTATTCCGACAGTATCGTCAGCACCATTCGCCATCCGCTGATTGTTC
Source organism: Aquaticitalea sp. (assembly GCA_041748055.1). Taxonomy (GTDB): domain Bacteria; phylum Bacteroidota; class Bacteroidia; order Flavobacteriales; family Flavobacteriaceae; genus JBPOFM01. The sequence continues at coordinate 13,947 of JBGTDZ010000012.1, read as the reverse complement.
TAGATAAAGACCTTTGCATAAAAACCGCCAATGCTGCCTTTTACAAAAAATTCAATGTCGATGAAAAGGAAACAGAAAAAAAATGGTTTTATGAAATTCAGCATCATCAGTTTGATGATTTTAAACTGCGCTCTTTACTCGTAAAAGTTCTTTCTCAAAAAAACCGTATAGATGACTTTGAGATCATTCTTAAACTTCCAGATCTAGGGGAGCGTACCCTATTGATGAATGCCCAGCAGATTAAAAACGATAGAACAACAGAGCAATTAATTCTACTCGCCATTGAAGATATAACAGAGAAAATAGTTGCACGCAAACTAATTGAAGCAAGCGAAAAGCGTTTCAGCAATATATTGTCGCAATCAATGATGTCAATTGCTATTTTGAAGGGAGCTGATTTGATAATAGCCTTTGCCAACGATAAGATGATGACTTCCTGGGGGAAAGGAAAAAATATTATTGGCAAGCCGCTGTTAGAAGTACTTTATGAATTGGAAGGTCAGGCATTTCCCAACATTATGCAACAGGTTTTTACCACTGGTATGCCACATTATGGTTATGAAGAAAAAGCACTACTTATCATTGACGGAAAAGAAGAAGTAACCTATTACAATTATCTGTGTCAGCCTTACACCGAAGTTGACAATAGTATCTCGGGAGTAACGATTCTTGCAAACGAAGTAACAGAACAAGTGCTTGCAAAAAAACAAATTGAAGCAAGCGAAATATTTACCCGTACCATTTTAGAAAGCAGTCCCGATTGTTTAAAAATATTGGACATAGAAGGTCGTGTTCAGTATATGAACTTCAACGGACTTTGCCAAATGGAGATAGATGATTTTTCAACCGTTAAAGATAAAAATTGGGAGTTATTGTGGGGCAGTGAAAACGAAGAATTGGTAAAATCATCTGTAGCTAAAGCATTGACAGGAGAAACTTCACAGTTTACAGCCAAATGCCAAACTGTCAAAGGCACATCCAAATGGTGGGATGTAATGGTATCTCCTATGTGCAAACCCGGTGAACCCGTGGAAAAAATTATTTCTGTTTCAAGAGATATTACCTACCAAAAAGAGGCGGAAAATAAACTGAAAATAGCTTATGCAGAATTAGCAGAAAAAAATAAAACAATACAAGAGCAATCAATTGCACTAAAAAAAGAACACCAGTTACTGCAAAAATATTTCATAGAGGCTCCGGCATTCTTTGTTATTTTAAAAGGCAAAGAACATGTTTTTGAATTTGCAAATACAATGTATCACAAGCTTATTGGCAATAGGGATATACTGGGGAAAAGAATGATGGAAGTAATGCCCGAACTCAAAGGACAGGAATTTGATGTTTTAGTTGATGAAATTCACCGAACAGGTAAGCCATTTACCGGTAGAGCAATGCCTGCATTTATTGAGCAGAAAAAAGGCAAACTGAAAAAGATTTATATTGATTTACATTGCCAAGCAATTAAAAACGAGGAAGGTTTTATAGAGGGTATTATGATTCTTGGATATGATGTAACTGAACAAGTGGAAGCTCGCAAACAAATTGAAGCAAGCGAAATACTGCTGCGTGAACTGTCTGCATCATTAGAAGTGAAAGTAAAAGAGCGAACACTTTCGCTCAAAAAATCAAACGAAGAACTAAAAGAGACTAACCAGCAGTTAGACCAGTTTGCTCATGTAGCCAGCCATGATTTACAAGAGCCCTTGCGGAAAATTTTAACCTTTTCTAAGCAATTGCAGGAAAATTATAAGGAGGAGTTGAGTACAGAAGTAAAATCCTATCTCGATAAAATCGAAGGTGCTTCTTCCCGCATGTCAACACTTATCAGTGACTTGCTCAATTATTCGCGCTTGCTTGGACACGAAAATTTATTTGTGCAGACCGATTTGAATGAAATACTAAAAAATGTTTTAAACGATTTTGAATTGCTCGTTGACGAAAAGAAAGCCAAAATAAAATTTGGTGAACTCCCAACCATCGAGGCAATCCCTTTGCAGATGAACCAGCTTTTTTACAACCTCATCAGCAACGCTCTTAAATTTTCAATTGAAGGGGTGCCGCCTATTATTACCATCACATCTCGCACACTTTCAGAAAAACAAATTAAAAAATATCCTTCCTTAAATCCTTTATTATCTTATGTTGAAATTATTTTCAAAGACAATGGCATCGGCTTCGAACAAAAATATTCAGAAAAAATATTTACCATCTTCCAGCGTCTGCACAGCAAAGATGCTTTTTTCGGCACAGGAATTGGCTTGGCGCTCACAAAAAAAATTACTGAAAATCACCATGGCCTAACTTTTGCAGATGCGAAAGAAAATAAAGGGGCAACGTTCCATGCCATTCTTCCATTTAAACAATCGCAATTAATAGCATAGATACAGATTATGGAGAAAAATATTTTTATGATCATAGATGATGACGCAGATGACAGGTTTTTCTTCAAACATGCATTAACGAAAATACCTAACACCCCACATTTTGTGGAGGCAAATGGCTGTGAAGAAGCGATTGGGTTATTGAGCACAGCGGAACAATTGCCACATTTTATTTTCCTGGACATAAACATGCCCCGCCTTGATGGACGCGAATGTTTGAATCAATTAAAAAGAGATGCTAAACTCAAACATATTCCTGTCATTATGTATTCCACTTCTTTATCCGATGAAGGTTTCATAGAATTTAAAAAACTCGGAGCCTCAACTTATCTCAAAAAGCCTACGGATATGAATAAACTTCCCGAACAAATTCTTGAAGCAATCAAAGCTGCTAACAGAAATAAATTAACTGAATAATGGGGAAAAATGTAATAACGGACACTTGATAAAGACCTACCTTTACAATTGGAATTCAAAATTAATTTGGTCAATTATTAAATGGAAAAAAAACTCCCAAAAGCTAAAGTTTCAAAAAGTCAGTATGTCCCTACTGCAGAATTTTATAGCCAGATAATAGATAGCTTGCAGGATTATTCAATATTTACCCTTGATAATGATTTTAAAATTAACAGTTGGAGTGATGGCTCGGTAAAAATATTTGGTTATGAATCAGAAGAAGTAATTGGGAGTCCTTTTGAAATAATTTTTACCGATGAAGATAAAAAAGCAGGTATTCCGAAAAAGGAAATTGAAACTGCAACTAAAAAAGGAAGAGCTGTAGATAACAGGTGGCATATTTGCAAAGACGGGGACAAATTTTTTGCTTACGGATTAGTCTTTCCATTGACAAGCTTGAAAGGAGAACAGATAGGTTATGTCAAAATCCTAAGGGATATAACGAACAAAAAAAAATCTGAAGAAGCAATAAAAAAATATATAAAGGAGCTTGAAGATCTTAACACTCATAAAGAAAGCATCCTTGCCATATTGTCGCACGATTTAAGAAGTCCCTTAGCTGCTATTATTCAAGCATCAGAGTACCTAAAAAACAATATTGAGAAAATACAACCTGATGAAGTCAAAGAAATCCTTGGACTTCTACATAAAGAATCAACCGATGAGTTGAATATGTTAGACTATTTGTTGGAATGGGCAAGGATCAAATACGCTTCGGATACCTTTACACCAACAAAAATTGAGCTTTCTGGATATGTCAAAAAAGTCTTTGATACTTTAAAGGAGACCGCTTCTAAAAAATCAATAATCCTCCATCAGGAAATTGAAAAAAATACAAATGTTTTCGCTGATGGAAAAATGTTAATCTCCATACTCCAAAACATCATTGCAAATGCAATAAAACATTCCCATAAAGGAGGAAAGATTACGGTTACAGCGAAAAAAAGTGAGGGTAAACTGCTTGTGGAGATTAAGGACACCGGAATTGGGATGTCCAAAGAACTACAGGACGAACTTTTTACCCCACAAATCAATTCTCTTTCAATAGCAAGAAAAGAAAATAAAGGAGCGGGTATAGGATTGCTTTTGGTAAAGGGCTTCTTAATAAAAAATGGCGGCGAAATATGGGTAGAAAGCATAGAGGGTGAGGGTTCTTCATTTTATTTTACATTGCCTCTTGAAAAACCCAAGGTTAAAATAAAAACCGGAGACAAGTTTGTGATTGACTAAAATGCTAGTCCTTTCACCAAACAATAGCAGACAACCAAATTTTTGAAAAGCTAGCTTATTGTAATCCGACTCCTGATAGTTCCGCCCCAAACAGCACCACAAAATGCTTTAAAAGTTTCTCCTTTACCTCAGTTTCATCAACCTCATCAACCCCAATCTCTACATTTAACGAGGTCACAGCTTTTCCTCTAATACCACATGGGATAATATTGTCAAAATAACCCAAATCGGCATTGACGTTGAGTGCAAAACCATGCATGGTCACCCATCGGCTGGCCCTGACACCCATCGCACATATCTTTCGGGCAAAGGGTGTGCCTACATCGAGCCACACACCTGTTTCGCCTGGGCTGCGTCCAGATTGTATGCCGTATTCTGCAAGCGTCAGGATAATCATCTCCTCCAAAAAACGAAGGTATTTATGTATGTCGGTAAAGAAGTTTTCCAAGTCAAGAATCGGATAGCCAACAATCTGTCCTGGACCATGATAGGTAATATCGCCACCACGATTTATTTTGTAAAAGGTGGCGCCTTTGCTTTTGAGTTGATCTTCATTCAAGAGCAGATTGGTCATATCCCCACTTTTGCCCAAGGTATAGACGTGTGGGTGCTCTACAAACAGGAAGTAATTGTCGGTTTCGAGTTGGGCGTCCTCTCGCCTATTCTTGATTTTGGTATCGACAATGCCTTTAAAGATGACCTCTTGATATTCCCAAGTGGCTTTATAATCTTTGAATCCTAAATCGTGTATTTGAACGCTTTTGTTCATAGCAAACAAAATTACGGTAAAAAGTTGGAAGCTCGAAGTTCGACGCTGGAAGGGAATTGATTTAGATAATTTCTAGCTTGTGTTTTTATAAAATCTATTACACGGAGTATCACAGAGAATCGCGGAGATGCACTGAGAAATCTCTATTTTTAATTAATCAGTAACTGTATACCGGGACCGCAACAGAATACTAATTCTTCGGATTATTTAGAATGACCAAGGCGGCAATAACGCCGGGAACCCAGCCACAAAGCCACAATAAAAAGACGATGACGAATGATCCACAGCCCTTGCCGATAACTGCCAAAGGTGGACAAAAGATAGAAAGCAAAACTCTCCAGATACTCATGATGATTTGATTTTATTACCACGACATGGCGTGGATGATTGATGTATTGATTGGACGTATAAAAGCACGCTTTGTTACAGCTATAATCGACATCATAAATGTTTTTCATTTGTATATCTTTCAATCCATCCGAACTTTCATAAGTTCCTAGATTAAAAGGGAAGGTAGCTAAATCAGGAAAAAGCGAATAAAGTCAACTAGGTTTTAGTTTTTGTCCCAAATCCATCAAAAAGTTGTATGCAAATTTTTCTAAAATAGTGTAATTTTGCAGTCGTCTGTCGAAAAAGACAGGATTCAAAATCTATTAGCATGCAACTTTCTGAACAAGAACTCATCCGAAGGGAAAAATTAATCAAACTACGCGAGTTGGGCATCAACCCATATCCAGCCGATTTATATCCTCTTGACCATACTTCAAAACAGGTAAAGGAAACGTTTGAAGATGGAAAAAAAGTCATCATCGCCGGACGTTTGATGTCCATGCGAGTTCAAGGCAAGGCAAGTTTTGCACAGTTGCAGGATTCTGAAGGACGCATTCAGGTGTATTTCAATAGAGATGAAATTTGTCCGGGTGACGACAAGACCATGTACAATGAAGTTTTCAAAAAACTGCTTGATTTTGGTGATTTCATCGGAATTGAAGGGGAATTATTCACAACGCAAGTTGGTGAAAAAACAGTAAAGGTAAAAGACTTTACACTGTTGAGTAAATCGTTAAAACCTCTTCCGCTACCAAAAGAGAAAGATGGTATCATCCATGATGCATTTACCGATCCTGAGCAGCGCTACAGGCAGCGTTATGCTGATTTGGTCGTAAATCCGCAAGTCAAAGAGGTCTTTATCAAACGTACCAAATTATTCAATGCAATGCGTCAGTATTTCAATGACGCTGGATATTTTGAGGTAGAAACTCCGGTGTTACAACCCATTGCCGGTGGAGCAGCTGCCCGTCCATTTGTGACCCATCACAATAGCCTTGATATGCCATTGTTCATGCGAATTGCCAATGAGCTATATCTGAAACGTCTCATAGTTGGGGGTTTCGATGGGGTGTATGAATTCTCCAAAAACTTCCGCAACGAAGGGATGGATAGAACGCACAATCCAGAGTTTACGGCCATGGAAATCTATGTGGCGTACAAAGACTACAATTGGATGATGGATTTCTGTGAAAAATTGTTAGAGTATTGTGCGATTGCCGTCAATGGAACTACCAAAGCAACTTTTGGAGAACATCATATCGACTTTCAAGCACCTTATGCCAGGATAACTATGGCGGATTCCATCAAGCATTTTACAGGATTTGATATTCTTGGTAAAACGGAGGAAGACATTCGTGAAGCTGCCAAAGGCATGGGAATTGCGGTGGATGACACCATGGGCAAAGGCAAATTGATTGACGGGATATTTGGTGAAAAATGTGAAGGCAACTATATTCAGCCGACATTCATCACAGACTATCCAAAAGAGATGAGTCCGTTGTGCAAAGAACACAGAGAAAACCCTGAATTGACCGAACGATTTGAGTTGATGGTCTGTGGTAAGGAAATCGCCAACGCATATTCCGAACTTAACGACCCAATCGACCAACGAGAACGTTTTGAACATCAAATGGAATTGGCACAAAAGGGTGACGATGAAGCCACAGGTGCCATAGACTACGACTTTTTAAGAGCCTTGGAATATGGAATGCCTCCAACTTCAGGGATGGGAATTGGTATGGATCGCTTAGTCATGTTTCTAACAAATAATCAATCCATACAGGAAGTGTTGTTTTTTCCACAAATGAAACCGGAAAAGAAAGCGATTGCCATGACAGATGAAGAAAAAGCGGTTTTCGCGATTCTTAAAACCAACTCACCTATCGATTTGAATGTATTAAAAGACCAATCAGGCTTGAGCAATAAAAAATGGGACACAACCATTAAAGGTTTGACCAATAATAAACTTGCTAAAGTGAACAAGACGGATACAGGTTTATTTGTAGAGCTTGCTTAGTTGATATTTAAATTAGAATTGCAGGTCATTGTATTGGTTATTTTGATGACATTTTAAATGAATGCTTCCGAAAAAATAAATCGATAACTATAATTTACCAAGTCGTTTCAAAACACTTTGTGCCGCCCAATACCCACACATGCCATGAACACCACCTCCAGGTGGTGTGGATGCCGAACAGATAAAGATTTTCTTATTTGGAGTTGTGTATGGATCCCAACGTAGCGTAGGTCGTGCAAACAATTGTGAAAAATTGTTCGCACCACCAGTAATACTACCTCCTACATAATTTAAATTATAAGCATTCAACATCTCACTATTGGTAATATGTCTCGCTAGGATGAGGTCATTAAATCCGGGTGCAAACCGTTCCATCTGATTTTCTATTTCTTGTGTCATATTCTTGGTTGATCCATTGGGCACATGGCAATAGGCATAACCCGTTTGTTTGCCCTGAGGTGCCCTTGAGACATCCATTTCACTCTGCTGACACAACAATACAAAAGGTTTGGAACTGTGCTTGCCATGCCAAGCCATGTGTTCACTTTTAGCTATTTCTTGCATCGTGCCTCCTATATGTACCGTAGCGGCTTTTAGACAATTAGAATCCTTCCATGGAATGTAGCCATCCAAGGCCCAATCTACCTTAAATATACCCGGTCCATAGTTGAACTTCAGCAAACGCTTTTTAAAATTTTGAGGTAGATGATGTGCAGCGATGGTTGATAATTGACGCGTGTCGGTATCAAATATATATGCCTTTGCACTTGGTAATTCTTCTAAGTTGTACACCTTAAATGAGGTCTGCACCTCACCTCCCAATGACTGAAAATAGCCAACCATTGCTTTGGTGATATTTTTAGAACCACCTTTGGCCACCGGCCAATCAACAAGATGGCCGCTTATGGCGAGTACCATCCCTATGGCGGAAGAAAATCTGAAATCCAAAGGGATGACACTGTGGGCCGCACAACCTGCAAATAATGCTTTGCTGCGTTCCTCTTTAAAGTGATGATTACACAATGAGATTGCAGAAGACATTGCTTTCAGTCCAAACTTTATAAAGGGTAAAGGCCTATTTGGAAACTTTAAAGGTGCCAATAAGTCTTCCAGCAGTCCATCTCCATTTTCTACAAAATCGCTAAAAAGCTGTTTCCATGCCGTCGCATCAATTCCTAAGTCAGCGGCCGTGTCTTCGATTGATTTTTGAAGGAGTACAGCTGGGCCATCATCCAAAGGATGTGCAACGGAAACTTCCGGAAATAGCCATTCCAATCCATAGTCCTGAAGTGGCAGTGATTTTAAAAAAGGAGAAAGAACTGCCAATGGATGCACTGCAGAACATACATCGTGGTAAAATCCGGGAAGGGTCAATTCGGCAGTTCTGGTACCACCACCAATGGTTTTTGATGCCTCCACGACCAGAACTTTCAATCCGTTCTGGGCAAGTGCAATCGCTGCCGCCAAACCATTGGGTCCTGAACCTATAACAACGACATCATATATTTTCAATTTGAAGTTTTATTCTAAATTAAAAGATTTTATGGAAACCATATGCGATTTGCATGCGAATGTTTTAAGATTCGACCGGTAATAGCATTTTATTTGTATTAATAAATATTAATTTTAGCAACGAGAAAAAACAACTACTATATGTCAAAAAAGCGTGCGAACATTTTCATTTATTGGGTTCCAGCATTGGCTTTATTGGTTGTTGGGATACAATTTGTCCTTTGTAGCACTTGGAATTTGACCAAATGGAAAGGTGGAGGATTTGGGATGTATTCGGAAGTTCATTATTACTACCATGAAGTGTATATCAGTCCGTTGAAAGTCTCACTCGATTCCTTACAAAAAAAAGATGCAAATATCACTGATGCCATAAAGAACGCAAAGCGTATGCCTTCCGATGCCAATCTTAATCGGATTGGACAATTGATTTCAAAATATGCCCCAGGAGATACCATTTCTATCCAAATTTGGAAGCCTCATTTAGATGCCCGAAAGGCCAGGTATTCCAGAGAGCTCATCAATCAGGTGACGATTATCAAGCCATTATGATGATAAAAAAGGACCATATAAAGCAAATTTTGGAAGACCATACATCTTTAGGCTTTAAGCTCCTTTTCCTATTTGTCATAGTCCATCTTTTTAGTTCTACTGCAGGCCATCCATGGCTAAAAATGTTGGTGCTAAGTTTTGCGTTGTTCCTCATCGTTCTATTTGTGAAAAAAGTACAGCAATCCTTATTGTGGTATATCTTTCTGGCCCTGCTACTTTTCGATCTGATATGCAATTTTTTTGGCAGCGCCAATCATCACTTTTTATTGATCTATGTGACTATTCTGATACTCCAATTCCTCAAAAATGGACGATTGGAACAGCACAAAACCAATATTGGATTTCTGTTGGTTATTGTCCTGTTGTTTTCATCCATCCAAAAATTGATTTCGCCACAATTTGTCACTGGCGATTTTTATTATTACATGCTCAATACAGGCAAGTTTTTTAAGCCATTCCTTTATTTTAGTCAAGAGATGAGAGATATCATCGCCAGTAACAATTCTAAAATTCTAGCTTTGGAAAACACCGATCCAAATGCCTTAAAAAGTATTCATTTAACAGACATATTACCCAACATTCATATCATTAGTTTAGTATTATCATGGTTTACCATCGCCATTGAATTGTTAATTGCCCTCCTTTTATTTTTGAAACCGAAACATATCCTTACACATCTACTGTACATCATGCTGATTCTTAGTATTTTCTTCACACGACTGGAAACTGGGTTTTTGGCATTACTGGCCATCGGTGGCTTTTGGATTGCAGAAAGGAGAAAAGTGCAAGTAATATATATGAGTTTGGCCATTCTATTTATGGCCTTCATGATAGCAAAAATTGGATTTTATTAATTTAAAGTTGCAGGTTTTAGAATTTCATTTTCAAATGATTAAAAATCGGATGTTTCCAATTTTGTAGATTTCGTATTGATAAACTTGAAAGCTAAAATATATATAATCTCAACATTTGTTTATTGCATCCCGAATAAGACCAAACCCTAATCATCACTCTTACAATTAATTAAAAAGATTTAAAATTTCTTTCCAACATTTAATCTTAATAAAGAAAACCAAAATTCAGCATCTTTCGTAAAAATAACATGGCAGAATATAAATAATTTGATTTTTTTCAAAGAATTGATTTACAATGAATTATATTTATTCAAAATTTCCTGAAATTTTAAGTGAGTAGAAACCTGGAAAATTAGATATATCGGATAAAAAATAATAAAAATTGATTAAAAGCTAATTATTTGTTTATCCTTTTATATTCATTTCCCAAATTATAAGAAGATGAAATCAATAATCTTTTTAATGATTGCATGTACCTCTTTATTTTCGGTAAATGCACAAACCGCATCCTCCATTACCGGAACTTATATCAACATGTGGGAATCCAATTCTGGTGAAGCCTTAAATTATACCTTAACTCTGGAGGCTGATGGCAGCTTTATATTTCAATCCAAAAGGTCTTTCGCTAATATTGAAAGCGAAAAAACTCTCACTGCCACAGGTTCTTGGAAACTGCAAAACCAATTATTGGTTCTTCTTGCAGACCCCAATGATACCAATAGCAATGAACTGACCTTACAATTAAATAATACCAAAGCGCGATATGTAAGTATATCATCTAGAAATCCAAATTTCAATTTGGTAAAACCTTCCTTAAAATTTTATAAATCCGAAGTGTTTTATGCTAAAGACATGGAACTGATTAAAGAAGAAACATCAGTGACAAAGTCAGATTAATCTATAATTTCGGTTTCGAAACCCTATTATACCATAATTTTTAGTTCTCAGAATTTACGTTTTTATGTTGAATTTACCAAAACGGCGTTAGTTCATAAAAAGGATTATTTTAGTGGCATGAAAGCCGTAACAGTCAATAACCTCAAAAAGGAATTGGTCACTTGCACATACGACGAACTCGTCGAGCTTTGTTTGCGATTGTCTAAATTCAAAAAAGAAAACAAGGAACTTCTTACCTATCTGCTATTCGAGTCTTTTGATGAAAGTGGCTATGTGGAAAGTGTCAAAAGCGAAATTGACTTGCAGTTCAGCACCATCAACACCGACAGCTTTCACTATATTAAAAAAAGTGTCAGAAAAATTCTTCGTATTATCAAAAAATTCAGTAGATATTCCCTCAAAAAAGAAACCGAAGTTGAGCTTCTTATCTATTTTTGCCTTAAGTTAAAGAATTTCAACCCTTCCATCAAAAAAAACACCACGCTCATAAATATGTATAGCCGACAACTTTTGTATGTAAAAAAAATAGTTTCTACCCTTCATGAAGATCTGCAATACGATTACCAACTTCAAATCGAAGAATTAGAATATTGATATTAAGCAGTGTAATGTATATTTTCCTTCAATGAATGAATTATTTGGTTCAGATTTCAAGTTTTTTACTATTTTCACATTTTGCTATTTATCAGGAAAAAATACACCCAATGAAAAGAAATTATCTTTTGGCAGTTTTGATACTGTTTCTTGTTTCATGCCAAAAGGATGACGAAACCTTTGTGCCACAATGTACTGTCGCTACTAATTTATCAGTAAACAACATTACCTTCAATAGCGCAAGTTTGGCTTGGGATGACCCAAATGGCAGTGGCTCTAACGGTATAGCAACTTATAATATTGAGTATGGCCTATCCGGATTTCCTCAAGGCTCTGGAACAAATGCCTTCTCTTCGACAACAACTTTAACCCTGAACAACCTTTTGCCAAATACGTCATACGATTACTACATCCAGACCATCTGCAGCACAAATAATCCAAGTGTTTTTTCCGAAGTTAAAAGTTTTACAACCTTGGCACCCTTTGTTGTTAGGGATTTCATGCCAACTCTATCCCAGATGAATCTGTTTCAGGGTAATTTGAGTGGTTTAGCGCCTACCCCTTATTCTTTTGAATATGCCCTAAACTCTCAATTATATACTGATTATGCATTGAAGCAACGATTTATAGTATTACCAACTGGGGAAACCATGAGATATGTCAATGATGCTTTACCCGATTTTCCGAATAATACGGTTGTTGTGAAAACATTTTATTATAACAACGATGATAGAGATATCAGTTTAGGTAAACAGATCATCGAAACCAGAGTCATGATCAAAAAGAATGGTGTTTGGGAATTCGGAGATTATGTTTGGAATGCTTCTCAAACAGAAGCATCATTAGATCCTGATGGCGCCACGCTTCCAGTTACTTATATTGACGCATCAGGAACGGCCCAAAGCATCAATTATAAAATACCTTCCCAAGAAAATTGTTTCACTTGTCATCAATCCAACAGTCAACCAACATTGATTGGACCTAAATTGAGATCCATGAATTTCGATATCAATGGCTCAAATCAACTTCAAAAATTCATTGCTGAAGGTCATTTGGTCAATGCACCAGCACCATCTAGCATTGGCGTTTTGCCAAATTGGGAAGACCAATCGTTATCAGATGAGGTTCGCTCACGTGCCTATATGGATGTCAATTGTGCACATTGCCATTCGGCAGGGGGTTTTCATAATGTCAATTATTTTGACGCCTTAAATCTAAATTTTGAAACTTCATTTGAAGACTCCCACCTATATGCGCAACGAGAGAGCATCATTCCAAGAATTTTAACTTCGATTGAAGCGTATAGCATGCCATACATAGGTGTTACTACGCCTCATACCGAAGCGGTTGATTTAATAGTTGCATACCTTGAATCTTTGGATTAGAAACAAGAAAAAATTATAATTGATTGTTTAACAAACAACCGAATATTAAATCCCATGATGTCTCCAATCAACCCCCCCCATTTTTAGTTAAATAAAACTTAAAATAAAAACCATCCAATAATCTCATTCAAAGATTACTTATTTTACATATCTAATTAAAAATCCAATTATTTTGAAACATCTTACCTTTAAAGTGTGCTTGTTGTTGTCGATATTTGTTATTATTTCATGTTCCACAACAAAGAAAGCAGGAAAATCAACAGCTGATGCCAATGCCAGCGCTGATGATAAATCTACCAAAAAACCAGGCAAAGACGATATCCAACCCTATGACAAAGTCATTACCAAAGAGGCCACAACTGATGAAGGCCTTTTTAAAGTCCACAAAATTGACGCCAGCTATTTTTACGAAATTCCGGACTCGCTTTTTGAACGCGAAATGTTAATGGTAACACGTATTGCCAAAACGGCTAGTGGATTGGGCTTTGGTGGCGGAAAACAGGATGAATCAGTTTTACGCTGGCAGAAAAAAGACAAAAAAGTATTGCTGCGCATCGTATCCCATAGTGTGGTCGCTGCAGATTCGCTTCCAATATATGAAGCCGTGGTAAACTCCAACTTCGAACCTATATTATTTACATTTCCAATAAAAGCATTCAACAAAGATTCGTTGAGCACCGTCATTGATGTTACTGATTTGTTCACAAAAGACGTGAAGCCGATGGGCCTTCCTGAAAGAAGCAGAAAAAATTACAAGGTTTCAAAATTAGAGAATGATTTGTCTTATATAGAAAGTATTAAAAGTTATCCTTTGAACATTGAGTCGAGGCATGTTAAAACCTACAGTGCCAGCGAGCCTCCATCAAGTACTAAAACTGGAACCATTTCATTGGAAATGAACAACTCTTTGATTTTATTGCCAAAAGTGCCTATGAAGCGCCGTATGTTCGATCAACGTGTGGGATGGTTTACC
>JBGTDZ010000011.1:0-3100 GCA_041748055.1 Aquaticitalea sp. | reverse complement strand
ATCAAATGGGATTAGTGGCAGAAATAATTGGCAATGGTTGGGTCTCTTTAGAATCATCAGGTAAAGACAAATTTAAATATGCCCCGTTCGATATTGAATTTCATTTCAATGAATCTAAAACCGAAGTGGTCTTTATACAAGATGGGCAAAGTACAATTTTCAAGAGAGATTAGAATTTTTAATTTTTTGTCGATAATCTTAAAAAGTATATCATCGCCATATCTGTATGTATTAAATATTGTGAAAACTAGATTAATTATTAGAAGAGTGCTAAATGTTGTGGATCATTATTGGAAAACGATAAACAAAAGCAATAACAACTTTAACATGTTTACAAACTGTTGAGCTGCTTATGGGGTTAATGTTTGTGCTTAATGTTTATACAATAACAAAAGACAATCTGCTTTTTAATTCTGATAAAATATATCATTATGAAAATGTTTAAAAAAATAAGGCATTTTTTGCAATCATACAATCTATTAGAACGAAAGGTCTACGTTTTGTAAAAGAATTCAATAGTTGGTATATTTAACAATCCATATGATGGACTTACTTTAGGAATTTTTTCGTATGTTAAGAAAACTACTTCACAGATTAAGTTTGAACTTTAAAAGTTTTTTAATTTTTTGTGTCGTTGTGCTCTTAAGCCACATCAGTTATTCACAAAAACTCAATTTTGTAAACTATTCTATCGAACATGGCCTGGCACAATCCCAGCCACAGTTTCTTACGCAAGATAACTATGGCTTTATTTGGGTTGCTACTTTAGGAGGTATCAGTAGGTTCGATGGTAAAGAATTTGTCAGTTATTACAGAAAAAATGGTCTGGAATCCCAATCTGTATACAGTCTTCTTCACCATAAAAAATCCGGTCTTTATATCGGTCATCAGAATGGGCTACAAGTGTACAATGGCCGTTCTTTTGAACCACGTTTTTTTGAGGATAGTATACCAAAAAAACCCATTATACAAATTTTGGAGTTTGATTCTGAAAAAGTCTATGCTTTGAATTCTGAAGGCAGGTTATTTATTTCAAATGGGAAATCAATAAAGGAGGTCGAAAAATTAAACAAAATTAGATTTCGATATTTATGTCGTAGCAGGAATGGAGGTCTTTATGGTGTTTCTAAAAATGGTTTATACAATTTATCAAACAGTCCAAATTTATTAATTGCAAATTCAGATATAGATGAAAAAATTCAAATCCAAAAAATATTTTTTGACTTCAAAAATAATCTATGGCTTTTGACCAATCAGGGTGTCTACCTTAAAAACGGCTCAAATTATACTAATATAATTTCGACAGAAAAGACAAATTCCTATATGACTTCAATTGCACAAGATAGTAAATCAAGAATTTGGATTGGAACTACCAAAGGAGCGTATCTTATAGGACTAGATAAACAGGTCAAACATATAGGATTAACATACGGATTGACCGACAATACCATCAATGATATAATGCTGGATCGAGAGAACAACTTGTGGTTTGCTTCCGATGCAGGTGGTGTTTTCAAACTGCCTCCAAAAGCTTTGGAAAGTTTTGACACTACCAACGGATTGTCAGGAAATGTGGTAATGGCACTTGCAAAGAATGACAAAGGAACTATTTGGGTCGGCACAACTGATGGAGGACTTTCCGTGTATAGCAACGGAAAAATAGAAAACATACATCTTCCTTCAATAAAGGGGGAATCACAAAAAATTAATGCTTTGTTTTATGATTCCCAATCAACATTATGGATTGGAACTTTGGGAGATGGGTTATGGATAAAAACGAACAACAACTTTAAAAAAATAGCATCTCCTCAAAATCTTAATTTAAGCTCTATTATATCCATTTCAGAAGATATGGAAGGTACAATTTGGATTACCACCCCTTCAGGACTATTTTATTACGGTAATAATACAGTCAATAAAATAGAAGGAATTGATGAGCCAAGTTTTAGTGTTTTTCAACAATCTAAAGATACCCTTTTGGTAGGTTCAATAGGAGGATTATATAGAGTAATCCGAAAATCCAAGGCTGTAAGAATAAGAATTGAAGACCAAAATATCAGAACGGTCAACTGCTTCTTAAAATTTGGCAGATTCATTGTTTTAGGAACCGAGGACGAAGGGTTGCTTTTTTGGGATTCCAAAAATAATACCGTAAACCAATGTTCTTCCGAGCATGGTCTTAATTCCGATTTTATTTTTAGTCTATATCAATTGGATTCAGAAAATATTATTGTAGGGACTGGTAAGGGCATTAGTAAAGTGAATATGGAAGGGATAAATGGAGATTTCAAAGTTGAGAACTTTAGTTCTTCCTTTAATCCTTATGGACCAGAATGTAATTTGAATGCGGTTTTAGAGTTCCCAGACGGAAAAATTTGGATTGGAACTACTAAAGGGATTTATATTTACAATTCCAATAATGAAACCAATGAAGTTAAGGCGCCTTTGGTTTATTTAAACTCTGTCACACTTTTTTCTAAAATCAAATCAGGTAATTTTCCTAATGACACTTTGAATGCTTGGTCGGTTGTTCCAAAAGATGTAATACTTCCCTACACACAAAATAATATTACTTTCGATTTCAACGGAGTTTACTTTTCCGATTCAAATGGATTAAAATATACATATAGGCTTTTGGGTGTAGATACAGCCTACGCGCAGCCCGTTTCCACTACAAAAGTAATATATCCTAACTTAATACCCGGCAGTTATCGGTTTCAGGCAAAAGCCTTAACCGACAATGGCGTGGAATCGTCCAATCAAATAGATTTCCCTTTTATTATAGAGTCTCCTTTTTATCAAAAAATGTGGTTTAGAATACTAACAGGTGGGATGCTAATCTTGTTAGGGTTTATGTTGCACTATGGAAGAATATATCATAGGGAAAAGCAGTTGGTCCTCAACCAAAAAATCAGATTAGAAGAACAACAAAAAATACTGGAGCGAACCTCTGAAGACCTGCATGATGACCTAGGAAATAAGATAACCAGAATTACGGTGTTGACGGATGTACTGCAAAGAAAGATGAATCCAGATGAATCAGAAAAGTTAAAATTAGTTAATCAAATAAGGGAAAACGCCCAGGCCTTGTATTTTGGAA
>JBGTDZ010000010.1:0-34089 GCA_041748055.1 Aquaticitalea sp. | reverse complement strand
TTTCAAAAGATGGAATGCTCCAAGGACCTTCATTCGATTTGTATAAAAAAATCATTGATGACTGCTGCAAAAGTGATGGTCAGTCCATTAGGTTAATAGCATCCGGAGGAGTTTCTTGTATGGAGGACATTAATGAATTAGAGGAATTGGGTTGCGAAGCGGTAATTATCGGAAAAGCTTTGTATGAAAATAAAATTAGCTTAAAAGATTTAGAACCACACATTTAATTATGCTAACAAAACGAATCATACCTTGTTTAGACATCAAAAACGGTAGAACGGTTAAAGGAGTCAATTTTGTCAATTTGCGTGATGCAGGTGACCCTGTGGAATTGGCAAAGCAATATGCTGAAAAAGGAGCTGACGAATTGGTATTTTTGGACATATCGGCAACTCTGGAAGGACGTAAAACTATGATAGACATGGTTCTAAAAGTAGCCGAAAAGGTGAATATACCTTTTACAGTGGGTGGAGGTATTTCCACGATTGAAGATGTTGATGTATTGTTGAAATGTGGTGCGGATAAGGTTTCCATAAATTCATCGGCAATAAAGCGACCGGAGTTGATCAACGAACTATCCAATAAATTTGGCAATCAATGTATAGTTGTTGCAATTGATGCGAAACAAATCAATGGAAAATGGAAAGTACATTTGGCTGGCGGAAGCATTCCAACCGAGCTGGATTTATTTGAATGGGCAAAAGAAGTTGAAGAAAGGGGTGCTGGGGAAATTCTGTTCACATCCATGAATAATGACGGCACCAAAGAAGGGTTTGCAAATGAAGCATTGGCCAGATTGTCAACCGAATTGAACATTCCAATAATCGCCTCTGGCGGCGCCGGAACAATGAAACATTTTGTGGATACTTTTAATATAGGAAAGGCGGATGCGGCATTGGCCGCAAGTGTGTTTCATTTTGGTGAGATTGAGATTTGCGATTTGAAAGATGAATTAAGAAAAAATAATATAGCAGTGAGATTATAAATGCGAAATTACCACACGAATATGTTCTAGCTTGTTTATGATTGAATACCATAATTTTAAATCTTTTTAAAAAGCTTCGGCAAAAGTTTTGGAACATCATTCGAGTACCTGTCTGCCAATAGTCAGGTTCGTGGCAAAAAAATAACGAAAATGAATATAAAATATAATGAAGTTGGGCTAATCCCAGCCATCATTCAAGATGCAACAACAAAGAATGTGTTAATGCTGGGCTATATGAATAAAGAAGCTTTTGATAAGACCCTGGAAACTAAACAAGTCACATTTTTTAGCAGGAGCAAAAACCGCTTATGGACAAAAGGTGAGGAGAGTGGCAATGTTCTAAATCTTGTTGATATGAAGGTGGATTGCGACAATGACACCTTGTTGATACAAGCAAATCCAGAAGGACCGACATGTCACAAAGGTTCGGACACCTGTTGGGATGAAACCAACATTCAAAACTTTGGATTTCTTACAGCCTTGGAAAATGTGATTCAAAATCGAAAGGAAAATTCTGAACCTACTGAATCTTATGTGTCGTCTTTATTTGAGAAAGGCATCAATAAAATCGCCCAAAAAGTAGGAGAGGAAGCAATTGAAGTTGTGATTGAGGCCAAAGACAATAACGATAAACTGTTCCTTGATGAAAGTGCTGATTTATTGTTCCATTATTTGATATTGCTTCAAGCTAAAGGATTTAAACTAAACGATGTTGTGGATATTCTCCAAAAGCGTCATTGATTATTTAGGCTCTCTAAATGATTTTATAATTAATAATCCACATATTATTGTAACTGTAAGTAATCCCAACGCAAGTACTGTTTTACCATAGATAAAATTTCCAATGGAAAACAATGCACAATAGACCCCAACGACACCAGCAAAAAAGCCTAGAATTTTCATTCGAAATCCTTTGAATTTTGATTCATTTCCAAAAATTAGACTATTGAAGGAATTGAGAGTTTCTGCATCCGATGGCTTGGTCATAAATGTCACTAAAATCCAACCAATAGTTGTAATGACAACACCTATAACCAATTGCCAATAACCAGCAATATCAACCCAAGGGGTTTCCATTTTATTATTTACAAAGAAAAAGGCGGCAATTATAAATGAAATAACCATAGCAGCTATTTCGCTATAAGGATTGATCCTGCTCCAAAACCACCTCAAAATGAATAATAAACCAGTTCCTGCACCTATGGATAGTAATAAATCAAAACCCACACGAGCCTCTTCCAACACTAAGGATAAAAGTGCTGCAAGCACCATCATCACTACTGTAGAAATTCTACCAACTGCAACTTGTTCTTTATCTGATGATTTTGGCCTCACAAATCGGACATAAAAATCATTGACCACATATGAGCTGCCCCAATTAAGATGGGTAGATATGGTACTCATAAACGCCGCAATAAGCGATGTTATAACAACACCCAACAATCCTGCTGGCAGGAAGGTCAGCATAGCTGGATAGGATAAATCATTTTTCACAAAAGCCGGATTCAAATTTGGAAAAGCAGCTTGCAAGCTTTCAATATTTGGATAAATTATAATGGAAGCTAAACCAATGATAATCCATGGCCAGGGACGTAAGGCATAGTGCGCAAAGTTGAAAAACAAAGTAGCCCAAATGGCGTGTTTTTCATCTTTTGCAGCCAACATCCGTTGCGCAATGTAGCCACCACCGCCGGGTTCAGCCCCTGGATACCAAACGCTCCACCATTGCACTGCTAGAGGCACAATCAGTAATGGAATCAACAATTCTGGATTTGAAAAATCTGGTAGCATTGCTGTTTTGGCTGCAACTTCAGGTGTAGACAGAAGTTTTTGAATACCGCCAATTTCAGGCATATTAACAATATAAAAAGTAGCCCAAATACTTCCGACCATGGCAATGATAAACTGAACAAAATCCGTGAGCAATACGCCTTTCAAACCTCCAAATGCCGAATAAATAACTACTACCGGGGATGCAATCAATAACACTTCCCAAGAAGACAGACCAAACATGACATGTCCAATTTTAATCGCTGCCAAACATACGTTGGCCATAATGGCAATATTGAAAAATACGCCAAGATAAATAGCCCTAAAACCCCTTAAAAATGCTGCGCTTTTTCCACTATAGCGTAATTCATAAAATTCCAAATCGGTGGTGATGCCGCTTTTACGCCACAAACGTGCATAAAAAAATACCGTTAGCATCCCAGTCAGCAAGAAGCTCCACCAAATCCAATTACCAAAAACCCCATCTTCACGGATAACCCCAGCCACAAAATTTGGCGTGTCCGCAGCAAACGTTGTTGCTACCATGCTAACGCCAAGCAACCACCAGGGCATATTTCTATCCGATAAAAAAAAGGATTTTGTGTCTTTGCCTGCTTGCTTGGAGACATAAATTCCGATGCCGGCAAAAAGCATTAAAAAAGAAATGATAATAATCCAATCGAGAGTTGAAATTGCCATAGGAGCAGCATTAGAAAGTTAGTGAAACAAATCTAACAATTATTGACAAATAAAAAAGGCATTGGAAACAATCCAATGCCTTTTAAAAAATTTAAAATTGGTTAGTTAGGTTATTATTTTATCCATTGTTTGGAAATTGAATATTTGGAAAACCAAATAAGAAAAACACAAATGATGACAACCAATACTGGCATTATATAACTTTGAACTTCAACTTTCATGAATATGTAAATATGCTGGGCGATTGCAGCTATTGCTGAAATAAGGAATAAATAGTAGGCCAATTTTCTTCTCAATAATAAACACACACATGCCAAAAACCCGCAAAATACCGCCATCGCAAATGCCCCTGTAACCCAAGCAGGATATTCTATTAAAAACTCGGCTTGTTGTTCGGGTTCTAGGTTAGATATCATCTCTTCTGTAGCAAAAGCCTGATATAAGTAAGCCATGACACCCATTGCGTTCCATAATATTGCGAGCACACTAACTCCCCAATACCATTGCGGTGGTTTGATTAAAGGATTTGTCATATAAAGTTAGTTTGGTTAGTTTATATAGTGAAATTAAGAAAATTCCACAACAAATTATGGAAAAAATTGAACTTTATCCAACTTAGTCCATAAATATGTTAACTAAACGATTGCAGCTTTAATCTTCGGCTACGTGCATAACAGGCGTCTTATCAACCCATTTGCCGTTCTTTGATTCGCCCAAAATTATGACGTCTTTGGTCAGTTCGTAATCTTTTATCGTTCGGAGCATCTGCTCTTTTGTCGTTCTATGTAGTTTGATTCCTGAATTCGCACCTTTGTTACGTATTTCTAAATAAAATCCATCTCTAAATTTTATTGGTTTTGTTGGTGGTCTTCCCATAAAATTTTCATTCTAATATTAGCTCGCATATTAAAAAAAATTTAAACAATAAACAAGACAACATGTCATAATTAATAGTTAATATATAAAATTTATTTAAAATCGCTGATATTGTTGTTATTCTCAGAGAACAATTCTTTAACTTCAAAACTTTTCATACTTTTAGATGCCAGCCTAGCATATCATAATAATGAAACAGAAAAAGAAAAATAAATCATACCATGCCAAAAATCTTCCACCCGGTACCATGTCTTATCGTGGTACAAAAACTTCCTTAGATACTCATGTTGACATCATTAATTACAGCCCAACAATTCACAACGTCATAAAATGCAAAAGTGTTGAGGACGCCTATAACTTTAAAGAAAAAAATACTATCACGTGGATTAACATCAACGGGCTCAATGATTTAGAAAATTTAGAAAATCTTGGCAAGCACTACAATTTGCATCCTTTGACATTGGAAGATATTGGAAATACAAACCATCGACCAAAATTTGATGAATTTGAAAATTATCTATTCATTATCTTTAAAATGCTTCATTTCAAAAATGGAGAAGAGTTGGTCTATGAACACATGAGTATGGTGGTTGGGGAAGGTTATGTATTAACGTTTCAAGAAGCTGATGGTGATGTGTTTAATGATTTACGTGAACGCATCAGCAGTGGCAAGGGAAGAATCCGAGGATTAGGTTCTGATTATTTAATGTACACCATCTTGGATGCAGTGGTAGACAATTATATAACCGTGATTGAAGCATTTAGTGATCGTTTGGAGGAGTTGGAAGATTCCGTTTTTGATGCAAACCCAAACATAAATATCTCTAACAATATTCAAGAGCAAAAAAGGGAAATATTAAAAATTAGACGATATATTGTTCCCCTCCGCGAAGTTATCAATAAGCTTGAAAAAACAGATACTAAACTTGTCGAGGAGAAAACACACCATTTTCTTCGAGATTTATATGATCATATTGTACACGTCAACGAAAATATTGAATTGTATCGTGAAATGATATGGAGTTTGATGGATATGTATATGACCATTATCAGTAATAAAATGAACGAAGTCATGAAAGTTTTGACTATCGTAGCAACTATATTTATTCCGCTAACATTCATTGCTGGTATCTACGGGATGAATTTTGATAATATGCCAGAACTTCGCTATCGGAATGGCTATTTCATACTTTTAGGAGTCATGGCATTAATTTTTGCCTTAATGTTGCTGTATTTTAGAAAGAAAAAATGGTTATAATTGATTTAAATTTCAAATTTCTATGCAAGAAGAATTAAGTAAAGCGTTCGACGGCTTGGTGAAGAAACTGCTCGATTGGATGAATGCTATCATTGAGGGTTTGCCTAATTTGGTAATTGCCATCCTCATATTAATTATTGCCTATATTCTGGCAAAATATTCTCACAAACTAGCCTTTAAAATAACTTCCAAACGTGTTAAACAGGTCTCAATCATAAACATGATTTCCAAGCTGACCTATTTAATGGTCATTATGATTGGAATATTTTTGGCCTTGGGAGTTTTAGATCTGAGCAAAACCTTAACGTCACTAATAACCGGAGCTGGTGTTTTGGGTCTGGTCATTGGTTTGGCCCTTCAAGGCACATTATCCAATACCATATCTGGAATCGTGATTTCGTTTAGAGATAAAATCCAAATTGGCAATTGGGTTGAAACCAATGATTTTGCAGGAGAAATTATGGATATCAACCTTAAGAATTTCACCCTTAAGGAAACGGATAACAACATAGTAATCATTCCCAATAAGACCATTTTAGAAACACCAATGAAGAATTTTTCACTGACTCCATATATGAGAGTCACCGTGGAATGTGGTGTAAGCTATGATTCGGATCTTGAATTTGTTGAAAAACTGACAAAAGACACTTTGAACAATACTTTTAAAAAAATTGATGACACCAAGCCGGTGGAATTTTATTATACCGAATTTGGTGATAGCTCCATTAATTTCATATGTCGATTTTGGATTGATGCCACCAGGAACATCCATAAACTCCAAGCTACAAACAAAGCAATTATTGCTATCAAAAAGGCATTCGATACTGAAGGTATCATTATTCCATTCCCAATAAGGACTTTGGAATTCAACAATAATCTTAAAGTTGAAAACCCAGACAACTTAATTCAATAAATTGGTTTTCTTTATCACAAAATAAGTTAAATAAACATTCATTCAGGTTAAATGTAGTTAAGGAGTCGACTATTCTATAGATTGAGACGTATATTTATTAGAATCCTCTAAAAAAAGTTTAATAATTAAATATTTAATATCATGAAAAATCTAATTTATATTTTTTCCTTTTTAATGATTACAGGAGCATTTGCTCAGGAAAAGAAACCCATTGATAAGATGGAAGAAACGAAAACCACTACAACAACTGTCAACAAAAATGGCGAAGTAGTATCAGAAAATACCGTAAAGGTGACAACCAAAAAAGAGCAGGCAATAAAAACCGTGCAGCGAGAAGGTAATACACCAGATGGAGATAAGGTTGATACTCCCGTGAAAGTAACTCAAACAATTCAAATAAACAGAAATTCGGATCCTTTTTATGACGTTACTGATAAAACTGTTTATTATAATTATAATGACGAACAATTCACGTTTACATCAGATAATAATGGATTTTTGATGACTTCACCTCAAAATAGTTCTTATGGAGAGGCTAGAAAATCTGCAAGCAATCACTTTTATCTAATGACGATTAAGGGAAATCCAGGAGTTGGATATTTTGACCATAAAGGTAATTTTGTTGTTGAATATCATGATACAGCAAATAACGTTATGATTATGGAATCTTACGAAATGAGTAAGTTCTAAGATTTTATTGAATCATAAAAAAAAAGTCTCGAAATTTTCGGGGCTTTTTTTTGTATTTTTAAATTTCAATATATTCTGTCATGAGCACATTTAAGTTTCCGAAAGAGGTTTTAGGATTTTTTAAAAAATTAGAAAAAAACAATGATCGTGAGTGGTTCAATGAACATAAAAATGAGTTCAAAAAAATTGAAGACGAAGCTAAGAACGTCTATAAATCCTTATTCGAGATGCTTAAAAAACACGATGATGTTGATAGCATGAAGATATTTCGAATCTATCGGGACGTTCGTTTCTCAAAAGACAAATCGCCTTACAAAACACATTTTGGAGGATCATACCACAGAAAAAAACCACAATTGAGAGGCGGTTGTTATTTACAGATTCAACCTTATAACGAATCCTTTATTGCTGCTGGTTTTTGGGAGCCTTCCAAGGAAGATCTTTTACGCATCAGGAAAGAGTTTGAAATGGATGATACAACAATAAGGAAAATTATCAATCAAAAAAGCTTCAAATCGATCTGGGGCAATTTTGTTGGAGATGAATTAAAAACAGCGCCTAAAGGTTTTGATAAAGAGCATCCGGCAATTGACCTCATAAAAAAGAAACAATACCTGTTTACCAAAAAATATACGGATATAGATGTTATATCAGAAGATTTTATCTCAAACGTCGATTCAGCATTTAAAGGTATAAGACCGTATTTTGACTACATGAGCGAAGTGCTTACAACCAATCTCAATGGCGAATCAGTTATATGACTTCCGTAATCGTAAATGAATTACCGTTAAATTCAACTTTCTCACCTTTCGACTTTCCCAATAACAGCATTCCAATGGGAGAATGGTGCGATATTGCGAAATAATTTCCATCCTTAATATCAATTTTTCCGGCACTTACAGAGATGAAAAAGTTATTACTGGTAGTTTTCACCACACTTCCAAGTATGACTTTGTCGGAAACAGTATTGGGACTTATGGCTTTTAAACCGTCCAACATTTTGTTTGCCTCATTGAGATGTTGCGAATTTTTTTCCAAATCGTTGAAGAGTTTCCCGTTTCCTGAATCGTCATCCACGTCTCCAGCTTTATCATTGCTTTCAATGGATTCCTTTATGGTTTCCAATTCGTTTTTATAATTTGAGATGCGTTTGTTGGCATAGTCCAAACATGCTTGTAGTAAATCTTGTTTTATCTTCATATTGCTTTAGCCATTGTTGGCTCAAATACTTGTATATGGCTAATGAAACGCTCTTTTACGATATTCATGATACGTTTGTTCAATGCAGAGGAATCTTCGATATATAGGGCGTATTCCTCAACCGTAAACTGACCGATAATCATTCCTTTGACAGAGTTACGGAATTTCATATCCTTATGAATGGCGTTTTCAATATAGTCCAATTGTTTCGCCAAAGATAAATCATAAAAAACATTTTTATGCTTAGAAACATAATTTTTAAAAACCTCTATCAATAAATCATGCTGCAATTTAATGACAGGTCTAATCGTGGTATTTTGAAAGCGTTCCTCTTTGCTCATATTATCAAATAATAAAGCTCCTGAAATTTCAGGTCGAATGTTAAGTAAATCAATAGTTCTATTAGACATGGTCGTAAGTTTTTTTAAATGTATAAATTATGGTTACTATCTAAAAATTGTCAAACAATTGTTGTTAACTTGTTTATTAACAGAAATAATTTTTACATTGATTTTCTTGATTTCCTATTGAAAATAAATTTTATTTGCACCTATATTGACTTGGCACATTTGGACGACAATGGAAAACCAATAACACCAAACGGAATGAGGCAAATCGCTTTTATAAGATATAGGTTGAATCCTTAGTGTATGTGTTAACAATTACTGCAATCAGGGTAGAACGTTGGTTTATTTTGTTATTAATTTGAAGTATATTTATTTTTCATTTTAAACAAATAACCATAACCTCATCATTATGAAAAGATTTGCATTTCTATTTATCATAACCGTGCTGCTTTCCTCTTGCTCATTATCTAAACAAGAAAAAACAGCTAGAAAAACAATCGATGGAACTTGGACCTTGACCAAAGTAACCTATGATTCCCCAGGAACTTTCAATTCCACTTTGTTTGATGACACCAAAGCATCATGCTTCGAAGGCAGTCAATGGTTTTTTCGTTCCAATAACAGTACAGGAACTTACGATATTATCAACGCCAATTGTCCAACTGGTATTCGAAACATCCGATGGTCATCGAATGAAGTTGGAAAAGATTCAGGTATTTATGACTTCACTATGAAATTTACAGATGAAAAAAAGAATGACCTCCAAAAAAATACAGGTTATCGAATGGCACTCAATTATCTGGATGACAATACCATGAAGTTTACACAAACTGTAAGTTTTGAAGGCGCCCCCTTTAAAATAAATTTAAATTTTTCAAGAATAACCCAATAAATATATAATTATGAAAACATTTAGTAAAACGATTATAGGAGTCTTTATTTGTGCCACATTAGTTTTTGGTTGTGATGCGACAAAAAATGCCAACAACAAACAAAAAGGAGCAGTTATTGGAGCGACAGGTGGCGCCGTAATTGGCGGTGTCATTGGTAATAACGTTGGCAACAAAAACAACACAGCATTGGGAGCTATTATAGGTGCCGTAGTTGGTGGTGTGGCAGGTGGTTACATCGGTGATCGTATGGACAGGCAAGCGGAAAAGATTGAACAGGAAATCCCAGGTGCTGAAGTGACTCGTGTAGGGGAAGGAATCAATGTTGTATTTGATGAAAGTAGCGGGGTTTATTTCGATACAAATAAATACAATGTCAATACTCAGTCTTCTACAACATTGAATAAACTGGCCGGGATTTTTAAAGAATATCCTGATACCAATATTCTGGTAGAAGGTCACACAGATGATACGGGAGCTGATGATTATAACATGACATTGTCGAAACAACGCGCTCAATCCGTTACAACCTATTTGTCTGGTCAAGGGATTTCTACAGGTAGATTTACAACCAATTGGTATGGTGAAAACCAACCAAAGTATGATAACAGCACAGTAGAAGGAAGAGCAAAAAACAGACGTGTGGAATTGGCGATTGTTGCCAGCGAGGAGCTCAAAAAAGAAGCAATGGAAAAAACCAAGAACTAAAAAATTCTTTAATTTAAATATTTCCGTTCGTGCGGAGTTGATAAACATATTTCAACTTCTCTCTAACGGATTTTTTATGTTTCAGAGGGTAGAACTGTAGGCGATAATTCGAAAATTTCCAATTCAAAAAACGGAACAGCGGCAAGAACGTGGTCAAAAATATCAGACATGATATATTCGTAGTTTTCCCAACGTTTGTCACTGCTAAATGCATAGATTTCCAATGGAATTCCCTGTGAGGTCGGCGCCAATTGCCGTACCATTATAAACATATCTTTATTGATACCCGAATGATTTTCAATATAAGTTTGAATATATTTTCTGAAAACTCCCAAATTCGTTAAGTTACGCCCATTGATAAGTAATGATTTGTCTATTTTATTTGCGTCATTAAAAGATTTGATATCTGTCTGCCGTTGTGTGAGATAAACATTGATAGCCTGAATTTTCTTCAAGTTTTCCACACTCTTATCTGTCAAATACCGAATGCTTTTTGCTTTGATCAGTATGGATCTCTTAATACGTCTTCCTCCAGAATTTTGCATGCCTCTCCAATTTTTAAATGAATCTGAAAGCAATGCAAACGTAGGAATGTGTGTGATGGTCATGTCAAAATTCTGAACCTGCACGGTTGCAAGGTTAATTTCGATGACATCTCCATCAGCTCCATATTTATCCATGGTTATCCAGTCTCCAATCCTTACAGAATCGTTGATAGATACTTGTATACTTGCAACAAAACCTAGAATGGTGTCTTTAAATAGCAATAACAAGATAGCCGAGGCGGCTCCCAAGGTTGTGAAAAATGTCCATAAAGGTACTCCTGTCAACACTACAAAACATAATCCAAATCCCGTAATCCAAACAAAAAGCATAACTACTTGGATGTAACTGTCAATGGGTTTATCCCGAAGTCTTGGCACTGTTTTGAAATAGGATTCCAATGCTCGCAAAATACTTCGCAATATCCATATGGTCAACATTATACCGTAGACTTTAAGTATCATCAAAATGAATCGCTCAAATTCAGGATAATCATAAAACACGATAGGAAATAGTTTAATAGTAAGGAAGAGGGGAACCAAATGGGCAATATTACGAGGCGCTTTGTGACTGACCAACAAATCGTCGAAAGTGGTCTTTGATCTTTTGGAAAAATTGGTAAATGCTTGGACCAAGATTTTACGTGCTATAAAATCCGAAATAAAGATGACCACGCATAGTATTAGCAGCATTGAGAGCATGTTCAGAAATGTCACCATCCATTCAGAAAGTCCCAATTCATACAAATAATCACAAAAATAATGTGCGTACTCACTCATTAATTAGTCTGGTTTAGATATTTTCGGTCCACAAAAAAAGTTCCGAAAGGAATTACGGATGCCAAAAGAACAAAGAACAAAGTCTTGTTATCCCACTTCAATCTAGAACTTACCATAACAGCCAAAATAATATAGGCTATAAACAAAATTCCGTGAGGCATTCCCAACAACTTCACGTAAGTTGGATCTTTGAACGCATATTTAATAGGAACGGCTATTCCCAACAAAAGAATATAGGATACACCCTCCAAGAAAGCAATGGCTCTAAAAATTTTTATAAGTGAAACCATGTGGTGATTTTTAATGACTGCAAAAGTACCTCTTGTTATTGAAAATCGATTAGCTTTCAATCACTTTTTTAACAATAACGGCACATAAGTTACATTGATTCCTATTCAGCTTCAATTCCAAAAACGATTTCATTTATTTTGTATCGGTAGCAATAGGTGTGAAAGCATATAGCCATTCTGGATGGTCTTGATTGCAGATTGTCTTATTCAAAATAAATCCGTTCCGGTCATAAAAACGATGCAGATGTTCTTCTTCGATAAGCAGCCAATATTTCTGTTTCGGATTGATTTTTTTGAGTTCATCCAACCAAAAGGAACCAAGATTCATGTTGCGTTTGTTTTCAGATATCCATATAAAACCTAAATAAAGAAAACCACTGTCAAACCATAGCTGTGCTTCGTCTTTATAATAAAAAATGTCTGGCGGCGCTTCAGAAAAAACAATGCCACCTCCTATAATTGTCTCATTTTCCATGAGTACGTATAGGTCAGAATAATCTTTAATATCTGCCCAAAAAGGTTGAAGTTCATCTTGCCAATCATTAGGAAGCATCTCTAAAAAAAGGTTCTGATGACTTTGCAATTTTTTAAATTCCATACACAAGAACATTTAATGAAATTAAAATTAAAGATTGTTACAGAAGGCCCCAAGAAAAAAGTTTGTCAGAATCGTCAAACCACCTATCGCCGATATCAGTGCGATAATAACCGTTGTTTACGATGATACTGTGAATACGATTGTTCATCATTTTTTGTGCATCTTTCATCGTAAGGGCTGTTCCTGAAACCAATAATGCAATCCCCATATTGCCAGTGATAAGCCATTCCTCATTTATTTTTTTAAGGTGCATGGGATGAATTCCTTCTTTGAAATCTTTTCTAAATACTACCACTGCATCTTTGGAGAACAGTTCAAAAGTCTTCGGGTCATCATATGGAAATGGCGGAACAACAATATATGCCCCCACCTGAAAACCTTTTTTAATGTTGATTTTAAATGATTCTCCATTAGATACTTTATAAAGGAAATGTCCGATGGGTTCTGTAATTCCTGCACGTTGGATGAATATTTGTGGGAATCCAAAGCGAGAGGTAAATTCCAAAGGATATATGCCATTACCGTTTACAA
Organism: Aquaticitalea sp.; assembly: GCA_041748055.1. Lineage (GTDB taxonomy): Bacteria > Bacteroidota > Bacteroidia > Flavobacteriales > Flavobacteriaceae > JBPOFM01. The sequence goes on along the minus strand of JBGTDZ010000010.1, from coordinate 21,012 downwards.
TACAATTGATATCTATATGACCGATAAAATTCTGTTTGGCGAGAGTACTTTCAAATTTTTTGAGAGTAGCTTCGAAGATTGGGGAAGTATTGGTCCAAAACATGCTGGTTCCCATCTCGCCAGTTGATACACCAAGTTCTTTTGGGAACAGTTTTTTATGTTCAAAAGTAATGTTCAGAGGCTTTAAGAATTCTTTTCCATTGAAAAAAGCAGCAACGGAAATTTCTACACCTTTAACCTTTTTTTGAAGCTGAAAGTTTCCAAAATCGCTTCCCCAAGATTTTTCATATGCCTTTAAAACCCTAATAACATCCAAACCTTCATCATCACTTCCAACAAACAGCAGCTGCTTTAATTCTTGTGTTTCGCCAGAAGGTTTTACCACATAAGCATCCGGATTTTTTTGAACATATTCTATAGCGTCCTGAAACCCTACAAATTCCTTGAAAGGCAAGGTTTTTATCTTATGTTTCTTAAGTTCATTCTGCCCATAATTGCGGTCAAGTTCCAGCAAATCTGTATATTGGCTTCCTCCAAAAACCAGCTTTCCAGAAGCTCTTAATTCTTCACATTCCTTGCCATATCCAGTATAATCAAAAACAATGATATCGGCCCATTCGGTATGCTTTTTCCAATCTTTTACCTTCTTAACAAAGCCAGTTCCTATTTCCCGAGAACCTCGATCTTCAATATAAAGTTTGACATCATTGCCCTCATTAAGTACCGCATATGCAATATCGAGAATTTCGCCCCAACGGGATATGAATAAAAATTTTTTATTAAAGGAAAGTTTGTTTTTCAAGGTTAATGCATTTTTAAAGTTGGACGAAGGTAAATAATTTTATGGTTGAAATTTAATGATAATGCAAAAAAAAGACTGCTCATTTTTGAACAGTCTTTTCCTGGATTAATCAATTAAATCGTTCAAAAAATTTATTAATTATTTGAAGCCATTAATGCAAAGAATTTATCAATATTTGGAAGAATCACAATTCGTGTTCTTCTATTAGTGGCTCTGTTTTCTTTGGTATCATTGTTTTCAGCCAATGGGTGGTAAAAACTTCTACCAGAAGCAATTAATTTTTCTGGAGCTACGTTATAATCTTTTTGAAGTTTCCGAACAACAGACGTTGCTCTCAATACGCTTAAATCCCAGTTATCTGAAACTTTTGCAGTGCTAATAGTCTTAGAATCGGTATGACCTTCAACCATTACTTCAACAGTTGGCTCAGAATTAATCACATTGGCAATTTTTTGCAAAATGTCATTAGCCTTGCTACTAACTGTGTAACTTCCAGAGTTGAACAACATTTTATCAGAAATAGATATCATTACGACAGTCTCATTGATGTTAATGGAGATGTCTTCATCATTTTCCATTTCTGTAGTATCCATTGATTTTTTAAGGTTATAAGAAACCGCCAAATTCATGGAATCCTTTAATGTTTTTACGTTTGCAAAATATGCAGGTGGTACTTTTTTCAAAGTTGTACGCATATTCATTTTTGTGTTTTCAGATATAACAGTTCCGTCAGCCTGAACCAATTGGGCTTTATTATCTTCTGTGAGGGAATTGATTTTTTTGTTATATTGATCAACCCTTGCTTGAATTGCAGCGAACTTTGCTTCTAAGTCTTCCTTCTCTACTTTGGTTTTGGTCAGCTCACTTCTTATTTGACCATTTTCTGTTTCTAATGCTACGTATTTCTTTTTGGAAACACATGATGATAACATGACGACTGCTAAAAGTGTAATTGAAATTTTTTTCATAATTTACGTTTATTGGTTTCTACTATCTACTTAATGATTTTTAATATCTACGTGTGCATTGTATCTAAAGACTACGTATATGTTAAATTTTTGATTTATTTAACGTTTTAGGACTGATAAATAAATCAGGTACTCGATAAATTTCCTCATTCCATTTCAAATATTACATGGAGGTCAGGTACCAAAGTATTTTGACTTTTTCTAGAGACATTAAGATGTCGAAAATTAAAATGACAAGCCCAATGCCTATGCCTTGAATTCAATATTTATGATTTTAAAAAAGAAATCAGAATTTTGTTCAATTCCGCTGTATGGGTCACATTAAGGCCGTGCGGACCATTTTTGATGATTTTGTAAGTATTGTTCTTTATTCCTTTGGCAGCTTGGTCTCCCGCTGATTTAATGGGTACAATTTTGTCAGCGTCACCATGCACAATCAAAGTTGGGACTGTAACGTTTTTCAATTCAGGCCTAAAATCTGTTTCTGCCCATGCTTTTGCAGCTTCCATTGTCGCCCTGGGAGAAGCGTAGGAAGCTATGGTCCAGTCATAATCCAATTGTGCTTTACTTACTTTGTCCTTATTGTCATTATAATTGTAAAAGTTTTTATGAAACCCTTTTAAAAATCCAACCCTGTCAGTATTCAAGGCATTCATAATGTCTTTTAAATCCTTTTCTGGAACGCCATCGGGATTGTCCGCCCTTTGTTTCACAAGAGGAATTATAGAACTTATTAGTACAGCTTTACTGACTTTGCTATCTCCATAATCGGTGAAATAACGCACCACTTCACCGCCACCCATTGAAAATCCTACGAGGATGACCTTGTCCAATTTCAATTGGGTAATCAATTCATTTAAATCGGAAGCCAAGGATGAATAATCATATCCGTCCCAAGGTGATGAGGAAATACCAAAGCCACGACGGTCATAACTGATGCATCGAAATCCGGCATCGACAATTTCTGATGTTTGTGATTCCCATGCTCGGTGGCTTAATGGCCAGCCATGTATTAAAATGACAGGTTGCCCAGACCCGCAATCCTGATAATGAATTTTTACATTCTCTTTTGAACTTTTATTCGTGATAAATGGCATATTTAGATTTATATGGATTTGTTTTTAGTTGTCTTCACCATAAAATTGAATTTATTCATCCTTCAGAATGTATATCTTCATTTATTTCGCCAAGTACTACATTTCTGGCTTTGGTGATATTGACGTTGTAAAGTTTTATTTTTTTTCTTTGATATAATTTTTGCTTTTTGCTTTGCTTAAAAGTACTATACATTCAAAGTTGTGAATGCCGTAAACAATTCAATTTTTAATCCAAATAGAATATAAAGTGAATTTTAAGTTAAGTTATCTATCAGAATTGAAAACATAGAATTTTAGTTACGTAAAGGAATCTATTATTATTTCATTATTATCGATACACGATGATTGGAATTTAGATAAAATCTTTATATTTATAGGGTGCATACCACTTGTTGGAATGCGATTTTATTACCTTCAATCATAATTCGAAAACTTTGTATTTAGCAATCATCATTTTATTCGGCGTTGGATATCTGGCCATCGCAACTGAACATTATATTAATATCAACAAAACTGCTTCAGCACTTCTATTAGGTGTACTTTGCTGGGTTTTACTAATTTTCGGAAGGTCCACATTGTTTCCAGAAATGTCGTCGGAAGTAGCAATTGATTTTTTAACTGAAGACCTTTTAAAACATGTAGGGGAAATTTCAGAAATATTATTCTTTCTACTTGGTGCCATGACCATTGTGGAGCTGATTGATGCCCATCAAGGTTTTTCCATAATTACAGATCGAATTAAAATTACTAAACGAATCCACCTGCTTTGGGTACTTTGTTTTATTACTTTCTTTCTTTCTGCAGCTTTGGACAATTTAACAACCGCCATTGTAATGGCTACTTTATTGCGAAAAATCATAAAGAACAAAGAAGATTTATGGTTGTTCGCCTCCATGATCATCATCGCTGCAAATGCAGGGGGCGCTTGGTCACCAATTGGAGATGTGACAACAATTATGCTGTGGATTGGTGGTCAGATTACGGCAGTGAATATCATGTTGAAGGTGTTTTTACCGAGTTTGGTGTGTTTACTTGTGCCTTTAATTATATTAAGTTTCAAGTTAAAGGGACACATGGATCAGGAACAGGCAGAAGATGAAGATGCCTCCGAGATACACCATAAACCTGTGACTAAATTTGAACGTTCATTGGTATTTGGATTTGGTATCGGTGTTTTGCTGTTTGTTCCAATATTTAAAACAATTACACATTTACCACCATTTATGGGCATTTTGTTGGGACTTAGTATTGTTTGGATTCTTACAGAACTATTGCATTTAAAAAAGGGAGACGAACAAAGAAAGTCATTATCAATTGTTAGCATCTTGCAACGAATCGACACACCGAGCATTTTGTTCTTTCTAGGTATTTTAATGGCTGTTGCCGCTTTGCAAACTGGTGGACATTTATTGCAATTGTCAAAGGTGATGGATAATACATTTGATAGCGTTTATTTAATTAACACAATTATAGGATTATTGTCTGCAGTAATTGACAACGTCCCCATGGTGGCAGGTGCTATGGGTATGTATTCCATGACTGTGTATCCAACTGATCACGTATTTTGGGAATTGCTCGCATACTGCGCAGGTACTGGTGGGAGCATCCTTATTATTGGATCAGCAGCTGGGGTGGCTATTATGGGTATATTTAGGATTGATTTTATTTGGTATGTAAAGCGCATCTCATATCTTGCCATTCTTGGATACTTGGCAGGCGTTTTTACCTATATACTATTTAATTAATCTGTTCGTTGTGGATTTAATCGTAATTTTGCTACCACAATACAATTCATATCATTCATCATTTGCCACGTAATACAACCTTAATCATTCTTGCTTTTTTTTCCATATATGTTATTTGGGGTTCTACTTATCTTCTCAACAAAATAGCGGTAACCGAATTGCCTCCGTTTATGCTCGCGTCAATACGATTCATATCGGCAGGACTTATTATTTTTTTAATTGCAAAACTGTTGGGACTATCACTTAAAATCACAAAGGAGCAACTCATAAATACGACTATTGCAGGATTTCTGTTCCTTACGTTTGGTAATGGTGTTGTGGTCTGGGCCTTAAAATATGTGGATAGTGGCTTTGCCGCACTTGAGATTTCAGCACAGCCATTGGTAATTCTCATATTGATGCGAATATTTCAAGGTAAAAAGATACAACCAATGTCGGTAGTGGGAGTTGTACTGGGAATTGTGGGAATATATCTATTGGTCAGCCAAAATGAAATTATGAATAAAGAAGGCTCCCTCATTGGTATGGTAATGATATTTGGGTGCATGGTGAGTTGGGCCGGTGGAAGCTTATTCGTTGGGAAAGCCAACTTGCCTTCCAACTTTTTTATTAATACTGGTTATCAAATGATTATGGGAGGATTGATGCTTTTGATTGCCAGCTTCATTTTCGGAGAAGTTTGGTCTTTACCAAGCGAATGGAGTGAGAAAGTACAATGGTCCATGCTGCTTCTTGTTTTGTTCGGAAGTATCGTTGCTTTTACTTCTTTTAATTATCTGCTTAGAAAGGTATCGCCTGAAAAAGTGGCAACTTCCACCTACGTCAACCCCATCATTGCATTGATTTTGGGTTGGTACTTTCTCAACGAGCAGATTACGACACAATCAATTATTGCCGCTATTGTCCTGTTGACAGGTGTCTATTTTATCAATACAAAACGAAGGTTGATGGTTTTCAATCGTTTCTCCAAATAAGAGTAATGTTAATCTTATCTCAAATCTGCGTTAAGAATTCTTAAATTATTTATTTCCTTTAAAAGAATTGGGTAAGTTGAAACAAACTACTAATAAAATGAAAACTATTCTGTTTACAATTCTCATATCTTCAATATCATTTTATTCCTACGCTCAATATCCAGCGGAAGTTGTATCTGATTCAATCAGAACAGAAGCGGAACAATTAGCACATAAATATAGTGCCCAATTGGCACTTACTGGAGTGCAGATTCCTTTATTCAAAAATGTAGTGGAAGAATATATGTTAAAAGCAGCGAACACCATAGAAACATTTGAAGGCAGGAAAGAATTGGATGCTCTTGTAGAACTTCAGGCAAGAGAAACTCTTGAAATGAATGATATTCTAACGCGACTTCAACATCGACTTTATAAAAAGTTGAAATACGATTATCAGCCAATAAAAGTTATCAAAACAAATTGATGGATTTCCATTTCAGAAATTTTCAAATCCACATAGAATTGAAATATCAATTTAAAAGGGTAATTTTATAAAATTTAAATGATGGGTTCTGTGGCATATACTGCATAGGAAGCCAAAACAAGAAATCTAATACTGTCAGTTACTGATAAATAATTCTAAAATCATCAAACATAGATAATAATAATATAAATATTACACTAAGTCAATAAACCAATTAAAACAAATTATATGAAATTCAACAGAATTGCCAAAGCCCACTGGAAAGGTGGAGGTAAAGACGGCAAAGGATCACTAACTACCGAAAGTGGAGTCTTGCAAGAATCTCCTTATGGATTTAAAACAAGGTTTGAAAATGCAAAGGGTACCAACCCCGAAGAATTAATCGGTGCAGCACATGCAGGCTGTTTCACAATGCAATTAAGCTTCTTTTTGGTAGAAGAAGGATTCACGGCAGAAAGCTTGGATACGGAGGCAATAGTTTTTTTTGAGGATGGAAGCATTCCAAAAATAACACTAAATCTTAAAGGAAAAGTACCCGGAATGGATGAAGCAAAATTTAAGGAAGTGGCAAAAAAAGCAAAAGAAAATTGTCCAGTTTCAAAACTACTTAAAGCCGATATTGAACTAAATACGACTTTTATAAAATAACCAATTAATTAGAACACAATGAGCACTAACATTAAAGCTTTTGGCACTGAAGCTGCCAAAGCAGATTTAAAAGCTATCGACATCAAAAGAAGGGATGTTGGTAAAGACGACGTACAAATAGATATTACATATTGTGGGGTGTGCCACAGTGATATACACACTGCTCGAAATGAATGGGGCAATTCGGTGTATCCAGTAGTGCCCGGTCATGAAATAATCGGTAAGGTGACAGAAGTTGGAGCCAACGTCTCCAAATTTAAAGTAGGCCAATTGGTGGGAGTAGGTTGCTTGGTTGATTCTTGTCAAACATGTGATTCGTGTAAGGACAACTTAGAACAATATTGTGAAAATGGCTGGACAGGAACCTACAATAGTGTAGACAAACATTTAAAAGGGCAACAAACCTATGGTGGTTATTCCACATCAGTTGTAGTTGACAAAAAGTTTGTTCTTAATATTCCAGACAATATTGACGAAAAAGCCGTGGCACCCTTATTATGCGCAGGTATTACGACCTGGTCACCATTAAAACACTGGAATGTGAAGAAAGGCGACAAAGTAGGAGTGGTAGGTCTAGGAGGTTTGGGGCACATGGGAGTGAAATTTGCAAATGCATTGGGAGCCCATGTCGTAATGATTACAACATCACCGGAAAAAGCTAAAGACGCCAAGGATTTGGGGGCACATGAAGTCTTGATTTCAAAAAATGATGGCGAGATGCAAAAACACATGAACACTTTCGACTTTATCTTAAATACAATTCCAGTTGGTCACGATATGAACCCTTATATCGGATTGCTCAAACGTGATGCTACCATGGTGATAGTAGGAGCAGTGGAGCCTTTGAAACCGTTTCATGGCGGTGGTATCATTATGGGTCGTAAAAAAATTGCAGGATCCTTAATCGGTGGTATAAAGGAAACTCAGGAAATGCTGGATTTCTGTGGCAAACATAACATTGTTTCGGATATTGAATTGATTGACATGAAAGATATTAATAAGGCATACGAACGGGTGATAGGTTCTGATGTAAAATATCGATTTGTCATTGATATGGCATCCTTGAAAAACTAAAACTCAAATTGATTTGCAACCAAGCCTCATGTTCTTTTGAAATGTGAGGCTTTTAATATTAATCTTAAGGGCAACAATGGACAAGTTGATAAAAGCTTAAACTAAATAACAAATTCATCAATAGATTATTTAGTACTTTTGCCCTTGGTTTTTTAAGTGACACACATGAAAAAATACACCATTGCCGTTGTTCAATTGAATTTAAATGACGTGCCCGAAAACAATTTAAAAAAATGTCTGAAATGGGTAAGAAAAGCAGCCAGTCAAGGCGCGGAGGTTATTTGCTTACCGGAACTTTATAGCAGCCATTATTTCTGCCAAAGTGAAGATGTAAAGAATTTCGCCATGGCAGAACCCTTGTACAGCACTTCTTTCATCGCTTTTAGTGAATTGGCAAAGGAATTGAGCGTGGTCATCATCGTGCCTTTTTTTGAAAAGCGGATGCCGGGTATTTATCATAATAGCGCCTATATAATTGATACGGACGGAACAGAAGCCGGATTATATCGTAAAATGCACATCCCTGATGATCCACATTTCTATGAGAAATTCTACTTCACCCCGGGTGATTTGGGTTTCAAGAACAATAAAACAAAAAAAGGAAACATCGGGACTTTAATTTGCTGGGATCAATGGTATCCAGAAGCAGCTAGAATTACCGCCCTAAAAGGCTCTGAAATACTGTTCTATCCAACAGCCATCGGTTGGCACCCACAAGAAAAGGAACAATACGGCACCAATCAATACGGCGCATGGATGAATGTGATGAAAGGCCACGCAGTTGCAAACGGCGTTTACGTCGCAGCAGCAAATAGGATAGGATTGGAGAAATACTTACCAAACACCAATGGGATTGAATTCTGGGGAGCTTCTTTTATAGCAGGACCTCAAGGTGAAATCCTCGCAATGGCATCTCACGACCAAGAAGAAATCCTCATGGCAGAAGTGGATTTGGATTTGCAGGAAAACGTACGTCAAAATTGGCCATTCTTCCGTGACCGTCGTGTGGATGCATTTGGAGATATTACCAAAAGAGCCATCGATTCATGAGACGGTTTCCAGCAGAATGGGAAGAACAACAAGGCATATTGCTTTGCTTTCCTCATAATGGTAAGGATTGGCCAGGTAAGTACCAAGCCATTAAATGGGCGTTTATAGAATTCATCAAGAAAGTGTCGCTCCATGTGCAGGTATTTTTGGTCGTGGCAGACCAAGGTCTTCAGGACAAGGTTTCCGAAATGTTGGACATGGCAACTGTGAATCCCAAAAAAATAACCTTCATCATTCAGAAGACCAACAGAAGCTGGATGCGTGATTCTGGACCCATCATTGTGAAGAATGGCGTTAAACGCGAAGCTTTAAACTTTAATTTCAATGGATGGGCCAAATACCCTAACCATCAATTGGATAAGCAAGTGCCTAAAATCATTTCGGAAATGCTTAAAATCCCTTTGACGCAAGTCATTTACAAAGGCAAACCTGTAGTGTTGGAAGGTGGTGCATTGGAAGTCAACGGCAAAGGAACGTTGATAACATCAGAGGAATGTTTACTGCATCCATCCATACAAATACGGAATCACAAATTCACAAAAGAAGATTATGAGGCCATTTTTAAGGAATACCTCGGAATTACAAACACCATTTGGGTGGGTGATGGCATTATGGGTGACGACACGCATGGCCATATAGACGACTTGTGCCGTTTCGTAAATGAGGATACCATCGTGACCGTTGTCGAAACCAATCCAAGGCACAAAAATTACAAAGCTTTACAGGAGAATCTAAACCGTTTGCAGAAAGCAGTTCTGGAAAACGGTAAAAAACCAACCATAGTAGTCTTGCCAATGCCAAAGGACATCGTATTTGATGGCCTGACCTTACCAGCGAGTTATGCGAATTTTCTAATCCTCAACAATTGTGTCCTGGTACCTACTTTTAACGATTCCAATGATAGAAAAGCCTTGAATATCTTGGAAGAATGTTTCCCTGACAGGGAAGTAATTGGCATCAGTTGTATTGATTTTATCTGGGGATTTGGGACGCTTCATTGCTTGAGTCAACAGATTCCTATATAAAAAATATACCCGCTAATAATATAAAATTCTTTTTATTTATTTCAAAAATTATTGAGCTATAAAAGTCTGGTAAATAGGTTCTTTGTTTTAAGAAGTAAGAATTTGCCCATAATTATTTATCTTTGGTCAGTCCAATCAATTATACTACAATTTTGAAAACCCTTAGTCAGTTTCTGTTTTCAATATTTATACTAGTTTTCATTAATGGATTTTCGCAAGAAATACCGACAAGTGAAGAAGCGCTTAAACGCTATGAGGATATAAGTAAAACAATGTCCAAGTCATTCCCTGAGGATGAAATAAAAACCTATACGCGAGAATCGTTTTCACAATCAGAACTGGAAACCTACTTATCCCAACATTTCCAACGTATGGATTTATTGCCTTTTATAAAAGGGCATCACACCATGAAATTGTATGCGCATCTCCATTCCGGGAATTGGTTTTATAAAATAGGATTTCCTAAAGAGTCCATAAAATCATATCAAAATTTCTTTGATTATTATAATTTGCATGAAAAGGAATTGACGTCAACTGAACGTAATAACTTCTTAGTAATGCGCTTTTTTGCGCACGGCATACTTGCAGAAAATTATGCAAATCTTGGTGCCATGGATAGCGCTACTAAACAGCTTCAAACAAACATGGAGTTTACTAAAACGCTTGACAATGTCTATTATCCATCGGCCATCAATAATTATGGGGTGTTTTTATACTGGCATAAAAAAGAATTGGATTCTGCCTTGGTTTATTTTAAACGTGCATATCAACTCACTAATATCCGGTTTCCTAACCATACTTTATTGGGAAGCATTCGAGATAATATTGCTGACATCTTCGTTGAAAAAAAAAATTATCAAATGGCACAGCCACTATATGCAGCTAATTTTAAGTTTTTTAATGAAGTTGTTGATGATCAAACTTTAAAAAAGGATATACCACGATTGATAAGTGCGGGTTCGCAATTAGTAATGACCAATGTACATTTGGATAGAGTAGAAGATGCACAACGAGCTTTTGAAAAGCTAGAAACTATAATAAGGACGGAGCGAAAATCAAATAATTTGAGTCCCGAATCCAGATTGGAATATTTGTAAGCAAAAGAGCTGTTACTTCAAAAACAAAATAATATTGATGAAGCATACACAACAGCAAAAAGCATTAAAAAGTATGCAGATAGTCTTCGCGAAGTTGCTGCAAAGGCAGATAAAAAGTGGCAAGACGAATTCAATTATATTACTGTCGACAGGGTAGCACTTAATTTTAAGTTTGATCAATTGCAAAAAGAATCCACGATCAAAAGTCAAAGAGCAAAACTTTGGATTACAGGTCTAGTTTCATCTGTTTTTATTATTCTCTTGTTATTTTTGTTTTTAAGTAGACAACAACGTCTCATCAATTCAAAGAACAAACAGTTGCTTGCCGAACAAGATTTAGAGAATAGTAACCTAAAGGTGCAACAACTACATTCCGAAATCAAATCCAAAGAACGTGACCTATCGGATTTTGCCATCAATCTCATCCAAAATCAAGAATGGGCTTCAGCTATTGCCGCCAAAATGGAAAACTATAAAGTTGCTGACTCATCTAGCAAAAAGGAATTATTGGACGATTTAGAGATGGACATTAATAACAAAATTACCTTTGACCAAGACACGAAAGTGTTTTTTGAGCGCTTGGATAAATTGAGTGATGCCTTTTACAGTCAACTCATGACGAGTTATCCAAACTTGAGCAAAAACGAAATACAGCACTGTTCACTCATCCGCTTGAAAATGGACAGTCGCAGCATTGCCACTTTACAGAATATTACCATTGCCTCTTTAAATACAAGCAGATACAGACTTCGAAAAAAATTGAATCTTGCAGATGACGTCAATCTCGACGATTTTATTCAAGGTATTTAATTTTAAAAAACCATCTTTTCTGGTATTCTAAATCTCAAATTTTTATTGTTGTCTATTCATTGTCTATTGCTTGTTCATTACGTGTCTATCTATATTTCAATGAGTTACAAAATGTTTGTTGTAGTTTAGTGAAATAAATCCACTGTCAATATAATTTGCCATTTACGCTACTAATAAATCGACAACATAACATATAAACCAAAAACCAAAACACATGAAAACTATTGTAACTGGGTTAATTTTTTTAGGATTTACCACCCTAATGCAATCACAAAATGAAATTGCTTTCGTTAATGTGAATAGTGAAGCAGCAGTAAAACCATCAAAGAACATTTTAATCAACTCAAATTACTATTCATCCTTTGAGAACAAAATCAGTTCAGAAAGAGTGAGGAAATTTCAGAAAGTGGTGGCTAACTATGATTTAAAGAACGCGTCCATTTATTCCAATGAAAGATCAAATTATAGTATTGTATTTGAAGAAGGTAATAACCAAATCAAGGCAGAATACAATCAAGAAGGAAAAATTGTTCAGTGCACCGAGACTTTCAACGGTATTAAATTGCCTTATACAATAGGTAATGATGTGGCAAAAAAATATCCAGGATGGGAGTTTACAGACATCTCATGTCATGTCTACTATAACGAAAACACTGAGGACGAAGTTATATATAAAGTGGCAATTCAAAATGGTAATAAAAAGAAAACCCTAAGATTAAATACAGCAGATTATAGTCTTTAAAGGATTTGGATTAATAGTCTAACCTAATTTCCTCAAGCAGATAGCCGAATCTTTCAGCTATCTGCTTTTTTGCATCCTTTGAGGAAAGAACAAAATCCAACACTTCATTTCAACGAAGAATTTGAACGATGTTTTCAGTTCATCGTAAAAATTTTAGTGTTCATATGATTTATTATATCCAGACAAGTTAATTATTTAGTTTTGAACTAATTAATAAAGCATTGTCCCATGAAAAATCCTATGACCTTTTTTTGTTTGCTCAGCTTTGCAAGCGTATTTATGCAAATGACAGCACAAGAATCTGCTACTTTAGCGGAAGATGTTCCATCAGATTATCTCAATCGAAGTCCGATTTATGATTATTCCGAACGTCAATTGAACAATACAGATTCCATTCCCGAGTTTTCTACTCAAGAAAATAAGCTACTCTTAACTGGAACTATCTTTCAAAGTGATGGCGTAACCCCTGCAAAGGATGTGATTCTTTATATCTCCCAACCTGATGAAGACGGAGATTACGTGATGAAAAAGGAAAATGACAAACGATATGTACACCACAGAGGGTGGATAAAAACGGATGCAGATGGTAAATACAACTTTTATACCTTCATTCCTGGTAATTTTTGGCGCAATAGAGAGGTAAAACATATTCATCCCATCATCAAAGAACCTGGAAAAACTGAACAGGATATGGATGCCCTTCTTTTCGATAATGATCCATTTTTGAGCAAGTCCTGCCGTAAAAGACTGGCTAAAAAGGGGATTGATAGTGTTCTCATGCTAGAAAAGGTAGATACCATGTTTGTGGCAACTAAAGATATTATTTTATTAAAAGACAGTGAGGAAGTAAAATAACAACTACTATTCTCAGCATAAAACAAATCTTCCCCCAAAATTGGGGGATTTTTTTTAACAATACTTTGATGAAACATTATCACTTGCAGCAATCTTGGATAACTTTTAGTTTTTAACTTTATATCTTTAATAAATAAAGTTTCATTTTGCTCAATTTCAATGATAATTGGGTACTAAATCCCATCCTCAGATATGAATACCTCACAAATTATATTTTCCATTTTGGAGCTCGCCATCGTTTCCAAAGGCAATTCCTTAAAGGACACTTTTGATAATACGCTTCAATTGGCGCAGCAAGCTGAAGCCTTTGGCTACAAACGTTTGTGGCTGGCAGAGCACCATAATGCCGAAAATATTGGTAGCAGTGCCACTAGTGTATTGATTGGGTATGTTGCACAGGCTACCAAAACCATCAGGGTTGGCTCTGGAGGAATTATGTTACCAAACCATTCGCCGTTGGTCATTGCGGAACAATTCGGTACTTTAGGGATTTTATTCCCAAATCGTATTGATTTGGGCTTGGGTAGGGCACCGGGCACCGACCGGGAAACCGCACAGGCGATTCGCTCGGACTTTATGATGGCGGCACATTCTTTTCCGGAAGAAGTTAAGAGAATCGAACAATATTTTTCCGCGGCCAACAGCACTTCTAAAGTACGAGCTACGGTTGCGGAAGGTGTTAACGTGCCACTGTACATTTTGGGCTCCAGTACAGACAGCGCGCATTTGGCGGCGCAAAAAGGTCTACCTTATGCTTTTGCAAGTCACTTTGCGACAGCCCATTTATTTGAAGCATTAAAAATTTACCGTGATGAGTTCCAACCTTCAGAAGTACTACAGAAACCATACACCATGGCAGGTGTTAATATTATAATCGCAGATACAGACGAGGCTGCAATACGTATGTCTACATCTTTATTGCGAATGATCATTGGTATTTTTACCAATCAAAGGGAGCCTATCCAGAAGCCTACCGAAATGACCACAGAACTTAAAGAACTATCACATCACCCATCCGTACAACAGATGTTGAAGTATTCCTTTATCGGTAGCAAGGCTACTGTCAAAGCTCAGGTAAAAGAATTCCTGGAGCAAACACAAGTGAACGAACTTATTGCTGTCAGCCATATGTATGATGCCAAGGATAGAATTAATTCCTATCGCTGGTTTGCAGAAATCATGAATGAGCTTAATAGTAATAAATAGGCCACCAAAATTCCTAAACAACAGAATTGAAAAAATTTTTCATCGATTGAAAACAAATTACTTCATTTTAGGTTGAAATGTAATATTTTTAGCATCATGATAAAAGTTGAAACATGCCAATAAAAGTAGTGGAACTGTTTGCAGGAGTAGGAGGTTTTAGAATCGGCTTGGAAGGATATCCAAAAAAAAAAGATGCATCCTTCCAGGTTGTTTGGAGTAACCAGTGGGAACCAAGTACCAAAACCCAACATGCCAATCTCGTGTATAAAAATCGTTGGCCCGATGCCAGTCATGTTGGAGAGAATATTGAAGAAGTTCTCGAAGGAAATATTGATTCTATCCCTGATCACGACCTGCTCGTAGGTGGCTTTCCATGTCAAGATTATTCAGTAGCAACTACCTTAAAAAACTCAAAAGGTCTGATTGGCAAAAAAGGGGTGTTATGGTGGAGTATCGAAGCAATTCTTAGAAGAAAAGAGCATAAGCCAAAATATCTGATACTTGAGAATGTGGACCGATTGCTGAAATCCCCGGTCAAACAAAGAGGTCGTGATTTTGCAATCATATTGGCATCTCTCAACAATTTGGGTTATGCAGTAGAATGGCGTGTCATTAATGCCGCCGACTACGGGATGCCACAGCGACGCCGGCGGGTGTTCTTCTTGGCCTATCACAAAACGACGGAAATCTACAAAGAAATTAAGAAGACAAAAGATAAGGAAGATTGGTTGGATTCCGATGGCATCATCGCCCAAGCCTTTCCTGTGAAGGAAATTTCAGAACCTATTGCAAAAGGCATCCTTGATAACGATTTGATTCAACTATCCCAAGAGTTTAATAAAATGGGAATTGACAGTCCTTTCGAAAATTGTGGTCTCATGATAGAGGGTAAATTTACAACGGCGAAAACCAAACCAGATTATAATGGTAAAAAGACGACCTTGGGTGATATTCTTATCGATAGTACTGAGGTTGCGAAAGAATTTTTTATATCAGAAACAGACATCCGAAGACCCAAAGGTTGGAACTATCTAAAAGGTTCTAAAAGTGAGGTACGCGAAACCAAGGAAGGCTTTAAATACAACTACAGCGAAGGTGGCATGGTTTTTCCGGATGCTTTGGACAATGCCTCCAGAACCATCATCACTGGCGAAGGTGGCAATTCACCATCGCGATTTAAACACGTTGTAGAACAAAAAGGAATACTTAGACGGCTCACACCTATAGAGTTGGAACGTCTCAATATGTTTCCGGACAATCATACAAAACTCGAAGGTATCACAGATGTCAAAAGGGCCTTTTTTATGGGCAATGCATTGGTAGTCGGAATTGTCGAAAAATTAGGAACGGTCTTGGCAGAGCGGGATGCAAAAAAGTTTCCACTATAGAAACTTGTCAAATTATCAGTCTTTTTTAGTTTATTCATCTTTAAAATGAATGGATAGGTTAGGAGATTTTGGTTTCCAATATTTCCAGCTTATAACCAACGCCATGAACATTAACAAGGGAAATATTGGCATCTGCCGCAAGCTTTTTCCGTAACTTGGAGATATAAGTGTCCAAACTTCGTCCGACAAACACGCCTTGATCTTCCCAAATTGTTTTAATGATATAGTCTCGTTTCACAATCGTGTTTGGCTGCTCACTGAACAGTTCTAAGAGTTCACACTCTTTGGTAGTAAGTTTGATGTATTTCCCATGGATGATCATGTGATGTTGTTCCAGATAAAACTGAAATGCGCCAATCTGTGTGCAGTCTTTGTTTTTGGTCTCGAGAATTGATTTCTTATTTTTTGATTTATACACCAATCCCACACCTATAAAACCCACCAATAGCAACGAATACAAGGGGTAACTTTTATAAGGAATAACCGCTTCCTTTGGCTGAGTAAACAAAACCTGTATGCCATAACAGCTTAAGGGGAGCTGTCTTCCGGAACATGGCACAATCTGGTCAGTAACATGTTCCGCATTTTGATAGCTGTACGCCACCTGCCGTGTTTCACATTCCCTGACCTCTGTGATGTAAGTTGTGGGCAATTTTGCAGCTATAATACTCTCATCTATAAATTGAACCAAAGTTTCTGGCTCTAAATATATATCAGTTCCAAAAGACAACTCATAGCGAAGTTCCCCAACAGACACAACTGGCATAACCAAAGAAGTACTGTCTTGGTTGGCAAGCAATATTTTATTCCCTGCATCACGCAAGGCTATTTTTACCCTTTCTTCAAAATTGGAATTCGGCAATTCAGATTGATAGCCAAGTAGTGCTAGGGCAACAAGTGCCAATATTGGTAATAATAAATAAATCGTTTTAAAACGCATTTGTGGAATGTCTAAAAGAATTCAATTCGGAAATTTACAATTTTTTGCACTTAATTTACAATTTTTTGACATCCTAATGTTCTGTGGCTGATTAGTTTTGGAAAAAACAAACAATCATGAAAGCACACATCTTACTTTTTACGGCCTACTTGGCACTAACGACCGCAAATGCCCAAAACCTGCTTAGCACCAATGAATTTCCGTTGGACTTGGCGAAAAGCGAATTGCACTGGTATGGGAGCAGTCTCTTTCAAATTAATGAACATGATGGCAAGGTTCAATTTAAAAAAGGATTTCTAAAGGTCCAGGATGGTAAACTTTGGGGCGGTAGTTTTATAATTGATATGACAACAATAAAGGCCGTAGATGGAGGCGCAAATGACGAATTGGATAGGCATTTAAAAAATGAGGATTTCTTTGATGTCAAAAAATATCCCACCGCTTGGCTCTCCATACAACAGGTGAGTCAGCAAAAAGATGGAAAATACGAAATAGAGGCTAACCTAAATATAAAGGGAATCACACAACCTATACTATTTACTGCGGAGTTACAAGAGAAGGACCATCGCTATTGGCTAACCACCACATTCATCATCGACCGATCGCGCTGGAACATTGAATATGGAAGAAATAGTGGGGGAGTAATGGATCCGATGAAAAATTATAGCATTTCCGATGCGATTAAATTTGAAGGGGTTGTAGTTACCCAATAGAATTTTGATATTACCCAACAACCTACTGGAGCCTTTGTTCTTATATTAAAAGCGAATCGGTAGTGGCTCTTATTGAGAGCTTTAATCATTCCAAAGATTTAATAAAGTATAATCAATGATGAACTTTATTTGTTGAATTATAAACAACAAAAGCGTACAAGAGTTCTACATATAAATAAATATTAACAATTTTTATGAAATAGACATCATCCAACTTTTTTTTATGGCCGTATATTATAAATAAGTTTCACGCAAGGAACTTTATAACAAATAAAAATAAATGATATGTCAACGACCGTTAAATATAAAAGTTTGGACACAAACGCCAAACCAACAATGAACGAAGGCAAAGTCAACTTCTTTTGTAACAATCACAAATTTGGTTTTATCAGACTCAAAGAAACCAGAGAAGATTTTTTTGTTCATATGAACCATGTTTTGGAATCCATTAAAGAATCCGATAACGTAATATTTGACATTGAACAAGGCATTAAGGGACTTATCGCAGTAAATGTGCGTTTGGCTTAGATAAAATATTTTCTCTTATATGAAACAATATAACCATCCAATGAACCGGATGGTTTTTTTATTCTAACCAATACTTAAATAACAAAACCACTAGACAACAGTAAACTTTACACCGACAACGACCCGCCAGAACATCATCTGACACCTCCAAAAATACCCCAATAAAATATTCTTTTAATCCAATTCCTAAATCCTGCTATTTAGCTGCTTTAAAATTTGGTCTCTTTTCCGATAACCTTTAATTTTAAGATACCCCATAAAATCCTATAGTCTTTATAAATTAAATACACAATAAAATGGCTAAAAAAACCAAACGAGCTACTAACGAAACAAAAAAAATAGCAGATCTAAAAAAGTATCATCTGGAAATGGAGAATACCACCATGACCACCAACCAAGGGCTAAAGATAAACGATACCAACAACTCCCTTAAGTCTGGAGAACGGGGCTCAACATTACTTGAAGATTTCCTATTGCGTGAAAAAATCACCCATTTCGATCATGAACGCATTCCAGAGCGAATCGTTCATGCACGTGGTAGTGCTGCTCATGGTTATTTCGAATTGTCCAAAGACATGTCCAAATTCACCAAGGCAGGCATCTTAACCGATACCAATCGCAAAACCCCAGTCTTTGTGCGTTTTTCAACAGTTGCGGGCTCCAAGGGTTCACCTGATTTGGCACGTGATGTACGTGGCTTTGCGGTAAAATTCTATACAAATGAAGGCACCTGGGATTTGGTAGGCAATAACATGCCCATCTTTTTCATACAGGATGCCATGAAGTTCCCGGATTTGATCCACTCGGTAAAACCGGAGCCCAATAAGGAAATTCCACAGGCTGCTTCCGCCCATGATACATTTTATGATTTTGTATCGCTCACTACAGAAACTCTTCACAACCATATTTGGGCCATGAGTGATCGCGCCATTCCCCGAAGTTTGCGTATGATGGAGGGTTTTGGCATTCATACCTTTAGGCTAATCAATAAGGAAGGAAAATCACATTTTGTAAAGTTCCATTGGAAGCCAATTTTGGGCGTTCATTCGGTCACGTGGGAGGAAGCTGTTAAAATCAATGGTGCCGACGCAGACTTTCACCGTCGCGACTTATGGGATGCCATCGAAGCAGGGCAGTTCCCTCAGTGGGAATTGGGCTTGCAGATTGTCCCTGAGGAAGACGAACATAAATACGACTTTGATTTGCTGGACCCAACTAAACTCATTCCTGAGGAAATGGTCCCGGTTACCATCGTCGGGAAGATGACCCTGAACCGCAATCCGGAGAATTTCTTTGCAGAAACCGAGCAGGTGGCATTCCTACCAGGCCATATCATTCCAGGTATTGACTTCAGTAATGATCCGCTCTTGCAAGGGCGATTGTTTTCCTACAGAGATACTCAACTTTCGAGATTGGGCAGTCCTAACTTCCATCAGATTCCAATCAACCGTCCTATTATGGATACTCACAACAACCAACGCGATGGCCATATGCAAACTGACATTCCAAAAGGACAAACGGCATACTTTCCAAATTCTTTAAGTGGCGGTTGTCCGCATTTGTCCAAAATATCCGAGGGTGCCTTTCATTCGTATGAAGAACGCATTGATGCCAAAAAAATACGCTCCCGTAGCGAGAGCTTTAGTGACCATTTTTCCCAGCCCGCGCTCTTTTACCGTAGCTTGGCAGAATGGGAGAAAGAACACGTAGCCAATGCCTATACTTTTGAGTTGGGCAAATGCACGCATGATCATATCAAGGAACGAATGCTCTGGCTTATTGCTCAGATTGATTCTGGGTTGTCCAAAAAAGTAGCAGAAGGCTTGGGCATGAAAGTGCCAAAAAGCATCGACAAACCCATCAACCAAGCCATTGGTGCCGATGTTGACCCTAAAAAGCACCAACCGGGACCAAAGAAAAACTATCTGGATGCTTCTCCGGCTTTAAGTCAGGCGAATACAAAGTTTAATAGTATTGCCACACGCCAGGTTGCCGTTTTGGTGGCAGACGGCTTTGATGCCAAAACCTTTAAGGCGATGAAAACAATGCTCGACAAAGAGGGAGCCATGGCAAAAATCGTCGCCCCGCATGGTGGCAAGGTCAAGGATTCCGATAAAACCGAACACAAAGTGGACGCATTCATTATGACTACGGAGAGCGTACTGTTTGATGCGCTTTATATTCCAGGAGGAAAGGCCTCGGTAGATGCCTTACTCAAGCAAGCCAAATACATCAAGTTTGTCAATGAGGCCTTTAAACATTGCAAGGCCATTGCCACCGATGGGGAAGGGGAGCGACTGCTCAAAGCTACCTATGTCAAAGACCATATGAAGGACAAGGCCATCCACCTCAATGGCAAACCAAACGATTTTAAAAACAGTATGGCAAAACACCGTAATTGGGACCGTCGACACATCACCGATACCATCCCGGTATAAAGATTAAGAACTGCCTACTTGATTAAGCCACCATGATATTTCTGATATTGTGGTGGTTTTTTGTTCTTTTCTTGATTGCCATGGAGACATGACCCTTTCAATAAATATTTCTTTTGCCAATCTAAATGAGTGATTCAGCAATCGCACCGGAGAAGTATTAAAATACCATAATAATCTGTTAAAATTGTTGTTTTTAAATTTTCAATAAATAATTAAATGTAGAAATCTGAAACATTGAATGAAACATAAAGTAATTGATTCCATAATCGCTAAAAAGAAACATTCAATTTTATTACCATATAAAAAGCTCCCAATTGGCTGGGAGCTTTTTAATTTTTAAAAACTTGCCATCGTGTCTTTTCTAGCACGAAGCTGCCTCGCAGTACGATTTCATTCTAATCAACATTCTAGGAAATTCAACGAAACTAATGTCATAAAAATCCGAAGTG
>JBGTDZ010000009.1:0-3823 GCA_041748055.1 Aquaticitalea sp. | reverse complement strand
TCGGCAATTCCTGTAATGGTGCTCATCCCAAGAATGTCCTTGATCTTGCTTTTCAAGAAAAAGATGGCACTCAAAATAGTCATGCTGGCTGCCGAGAAAAATGAAATGGCCATAAATGCCAGTAAACCTGTAGCGATATCGAACCAGCAAGAAAAAGGAATTCTACCAGACCTCACTTTAATTGGTAAAATTGGCCCCAACTGTTAATTAATGTATAAAGAATTAAACCTTAAACCCTTCTCAATGTCAAATCAGTATAACAATAAAAATTAAACAAAATGAAAAACCTATTAATGATAGCATTTGCCTTGTTAACCATCAATGCAACTGCGCAGGAAACGAAGAAAGAAGTCCGAAAAGGAGAAATGAAAGAACGAATGGAAGCACGTGAGGCTATGACTCCTGAAGAAATGGCCATATTGAAAACCAAAAAAATGACGTTACATTTAGATCTAACTGCTGCGCAACAAGTGGAAGTTGAAAAATTGCTTTTGGTGGAAGCCAAAGAACGCAAAACCAAAATGGAAGCCTACAAAGCAAAAAAAGAAGCTGGCTCTGAAAAACCTTCGGCCGAGGATCGTTTAAAAATGCAGAATGCACGATTGGACCATCAAATTGATATGAAGAAAAAGATGAAAGCTATTTTGAATGCCGAGCAATATGCAAAATTTGATGAAATGCATTCCAAAAGAGACGGAAAGACACGCGACATGCACCAAAAAAGTAAGAACAAATAATAATTTTGGTTGATTGATTAATTTAATTTTTTTACAAAAACGACATTGGCTTTATAATCAATGTCTTTTTTATTTGTGTTTTTGTCCTAAATATTATTACTTTAGTACGCTCACTTTAATTAAATATAAAACAGATGAAAAAAATAATCACGCTTTGCTTTTTTGCTTTTGCCATGATATTGGGAACACAAACTTCCATGGCACAATCCGTAATTGAAGTCAATGCTGCTGCTTCGCAAAAAGCAAAGGAATTAAAACAAGTCATAAAATTCAATGATGACACTCAAGACTTGGTTTACAAAGCATATCAAGAATACGAAAGGGCTAAATACAATGTAGATCAGATAATTGCTTCAGGTAAACCTGTTCCAGAAAAAGACAGAATGGCGTTAAACAATATGTTGGCTGAAAAATTTAAGGAGCTTTTCACGGCTGAACAATATGAACGATATCTTACATATTCAAAAAGTCCGAGGTAATTCTTCTACGAAATCATTAAAAAAAGGCAGTCAAAACTTTTGATTGCCTTTTTTATTTTTACAGCGTTTTTGCGACCTTTTCCACGGCAGTAATGGTCTTGTCCAAATCATCATAACTGAGTGCATCACAAATGAACCAGGTCTCAAAGGCACTTGGTGCAATATAAATTCCTTCTTGGAGCATCCCATGGAAGAAGGTTTTGAATCTTTCATTATTGGCGTTCGCGGCAGTCTCAAAATCGATGACAGGAGTTGCATCAAAGTGTATGGAAATCATGGAGCCAACACTATTGATGGTATGTGGGATTCCAAATTTTCTCAAGGCTTTGGCAAAACCTGTATGCAGATATTTTGTTTTTTCTTCAAGCCGTTTAAAAATGGAATCATCATTGTTCAATTCTGTAAGCATTGCCAAACCAGCAGCCATCGCCAAAGGATTACCGCTTAAAGTCCCCGCCTGATACACTGGACCGATCGGTGCCAAATAATCCATAATTTCCTTTCGGGCCGCAAAGGCACCGACTGGCAAGCCACCACCGATCACTTTTCCAAAACAAACAATATCGGCATTTACATGATACAATTCCTGTGCGCCACCTTTTGCCAGTCGAAAGCCCGTCATGACCTCATCAAAAATGAGCAAGATGCCGTTTTTATCGCACACCCTTCTCAAAACTTGCAAGAAATCATCTTTTGGTGGAATACATCCCATATTCCCTGCAACAGGTTCAATAATAACACAGGCAATTTCACCTTTATTGGCTTCAATCAATTGTTTTACATTTTCAATATCGTTAAAGCGCGCCAGCAAGGTATCTTTTGCAGTACCAGAGGTTACGCCAGGACTGTTGGGCGTTCCAAAGGTAATGGCACCACTACCAGCGGCGATTAAAAATGAATCGCTATGGCCATGATAACAACCTGCAAACTTTATGATTTTATCTTTTTTTGTAAAACCCCTTGCCAATCTCACGGCGCTCATGCAAGCTTCTGTACCTGAGTTTACAAAACGAATCTTGTCTATATTTGGCACCATGGAAATGGCCAATTCTGCAATTTTGGTCTCAATATCAGTAGGCATACCAAAAGAAGTTCCCAGTTTGGCTTTTTCAATGACAGCATTGACAACAGGCTCACAGGCATGTCCCAAAATCATGGGCCCCCAAGAATTGATATAGTCTATAAACTGATTGCCATCTTCATCAAAGACATACGCCCCTTTGGCCGACTTGGCGAAAATAGGCGTACCTCCAACGGCCTTAAAAGCCCTTACTGGCGAATTGACGCCTCCGGGAATCACTTGTTCGGCTAGCTTGAATAAAGCACTACTGCGCTGATATAGCATGTTTAATTTGATTTTATAATAAGTAGTTGACCAAGTTTTAAATCGTTATTTCGCATCCCGTTGAGGTGTTGCAATTCTTGTATGGTAAGATTATATCTTTTTGATAATGAATACATCGTGTCGCCTTTGACAACCTCATGAGTGGACACTTCCGTTATTCTCTCAGTGTTTTTAATCCGTTTCCTTCTTGGACTGCCAATGACTTCCTCATCATATTTTTGCAGATTAAAACGCTCAATAAGACCAATCAATTTATCCGGATATTTTCTATCTGTGGCATAACCTGCGGCACGTAGTTCCTTGGCCCACCCTTCATAGTCATCAATATCGAGCTGGAATAATTTTGCATATCTGCCCCTACTAGTCAAAAAAGCAGAATGGTCCTCAAAAGATTCCTTGGCGTGCCTATACTTCCTGAAACATTCCTGGCGGGCATCATCATCATGATAGATTTTATCACCAGTCCAGTCATGGCACTTGATTCCGAAATGATTATTGCCCTCCACCGCCAAACGTCCCTGACCGGATGAAGATTCCAAAATACCTTGTGCCAAGGTGATACTTGCAGGAATTTTATAGCGGCGCATTTCTTCTTTGGCAATACCACTGTAATTATGAATATATTCTTCGGTACTACTGGCAAAGGTTTTACGTGCCTCGGGATTGACTACAATTTCAGACGGTGTTTCGGCTTCCGTTTTAGGATCGTCCGTATTGGTTTTTACCACCACTCGTTCGGTCCTAGGGCTGGCATTTCTCTTTTTGGTAACGATTCTTTTCTTTGAGCCGCAACTGACCAACATCACACCAAGCATTAGGATAATAAAAATTCGTTTCGATATCATTTCAATCAATTAAAGGTAAATTCTTTTGTTTTAATTTTAGATTCATTCCGGCAATGCCTTGCAAACCCCCAGTATGGATGGCCAAAATTTTTGAGCCTTTCGGAAAGTAATCTTTCTTCATCAAATCAAAAATTCCAAACATCATTTTCCCAGTATAAATTGGGTCCAATGGAATGTTGTAGCTGGACTTGAATTCATTCATAAAACTGATTAAGTCACGATTTATTTTGGCATAACCACCAAAATGATAGTCCGATATGAGTTCCCAATTATTTTTCGTGGCAAATTTAGCGATTTCTTCCCGTAAAAAATCACCTTTGAGTGCAGGAAATCCAAGAATGTTTTGATGCGGCAGACTACTATTGATCAACCCGGCAATGGTGCCACCAGTTCCAACCGAACAACAGATATAATCAA
>JBGTDZ010000008.1:0-11857 GCA_041748055.1 Aquaticitalea sp. | reverse complement strand
TTGACGCTTCGCTGGGTCACCAACTTTAATTTCGCCGCCATCTACAAATGCTATAACCGACGGTGTCGTTCTTTTACCTTCTGCATTTGGGATGACAACAGGCTCACTACCTTCCATTACCGCAACGCAAGAGTTGGTTGTTCCTAACTCGATTCCAATTATTTTACTCATAATATATGTTTTATTGTTGACTATTAATTTTTATTTTCCCTTACTCTATGTCAATCATTATGCCATGACAAAAAATATGACATGATGTCATTTTTTAGATTCTTATTACTATCGGAATAAACAATTATCAATATTTTAGTATCTTTAACTTTATAAAAATCTGTTATGAAAAAATTATTTATGTTACTTATGTCCATTGTGGCTGTCACTTTTTCTTCATGTGAAGGAGACCAAGGCCCTCCGGGACCTCCAGGATTTGATGGCGGAATTATTGTTTCTGGCGCTTTTGAAATTGAAGTAGATTTTACACCAGCCAATAATTATGAATTTGTTGAAACTTACGGTTTTGATGTATTTCCTTCGGATGTGACATTGGTCTATATTTTATGGGAAACATCCAACGGACAGGACATTTGGAGATTAATTCCTCAAAATGTGATATTTCCAGAAGGCATATTAATCTATAACTATGATTTTACGCAATCAGACGTTCGGTTCTTTTTGGATGGCACCATCAATTTTAATATTCTAGACCCGTCCTATACTCAAAATCAAGTCTTCCGCGTTGTTGTTGTTCCTGCCGATAATGTAGATGGCATTGATATTTCAAACCTTAATTTGGTGATGGACGCCAATGGCATCGAGAACTTTGAGATAAAGTAAAAGATTCCTATTATTTAATCATTATAAGAATGCCCGGAAAAGAGTTCGGGCTTTTTTGTGGGAACTTTTGAACCTTAATTGAATTAACTTCTTCAACAAACCATATCTTTATGCCACTAATTTGACTGAGTGAATGGAGTGTATTTCAGTTTTTGACATGTTAAAAATCGGTGTTGGACCTTCAAGTTCGCATACGCTGGGTCCTTGGCGAGCAGCCGAACGTTGGATCAAGGAATTAAAAACAGCCAACAAATTTGACAAGGTCGAAAAAATAAGTGTTGACCTTTATGGTTCATTGTCCTTGACTGGGAAAGGTCATGCCACGGATTACGCATTGATGTTGGGTCTGAGCGGTGCGAATCCGGAAACTGTGCCAACAGAAACTATTGAAATCATTATTTCCTCTATTAAAAATTCTAAAATTTTTATGTTCAACAATGAATTTCCCTTGAGCTTTCATCCTGAAACGGATATTGTGTTCAATCGGAAATTTTTGCCCTTTCATTCCAATGGGATGATTTTTACAGCAACCATCAATGGGCATAAGACAAAGTCCACCTTCTACTCCATCGGCGGTGGTTTTGTGGTTAAGGAAGAACGAAAAAATTCCAAAAGGAACAACGCTATTTTTAACAATATGTTCCCTTACCCTATTCAGTTGGGAACGGAATTATTGGCATATTGCAAAGCCCTCAATCTTCCCATTTCGAGCGTCGTTTTGGAGAATGAAAAATCCATTCGTGATTCTGAAACCATCGATTTTGAATTGAAACGCATTTGGAACACGATGTTGGAATGTATGCATATCGGTTGCCATACTGAAGGCAATCTTCCTGGTGGATTAAATGTAAGACGTCGCGCTTATGACATGCACCAAAACCTAAAAGGTAACAATGTGTACGGATCACCACAAGAGTGGATGGAAAGTATTCGAAACACGGAAGTCAAATTCCGAGAGATCCTTAAATGGGTAAGTTGTTTTGCATTGGCGGTGAATGAAGTGAATGCATCCTTTGGAAGAGTTGTAACAGCTCCGACCAATGGAAGTGCTGGTGTTATCCCATCGGTGTTAATGTATTATATGGTGATTGAAAATCATGATGCTGATTTTGAACACATCAAAAAATTCCTTTTGGTTGCTGGAGAAATCGGAAGTATTTTTAAGAAAGGGGCAACTATTTCTGCAGCCATGGGCGGTTGTCAGGCGGAAATTGGTGTATCTTCCGCAATGGCGGCAGGTGCCTTGTGTGAATTGCTTGGAGGCACACCCGAACAAGTCTTGGTGGCCGCGGAGATTGCGATGGAACATCATTTAGGCATGACCTGCGACCCAATCGGAGGTTTGGTGCAAATTCCATGTATTGAACGCAACGCCATGGGAGCCATCAAAGCAATCAATGCATGTGAATTGGCTTTGGACACAGATCCAAACAATGTCAAAGTACCATTGGACAAAGTCGTGCAGACGATGTGGGAAACTGCAAAGGACATGAACCATAAATACAAAGAGACCTCCGAAGGTGGCTTGGCGGTTGGGGTGCATCTGTCTGATTGTTGAAAAAGCCCATCTAAATCTTCCCGAAGGGAAGACTTTTGTTTTACTTTATACAATTTTCTTTTCGCCGAGTATCAATCAAATACACAATTTTCCAAATGCCATCCAATTTTACCATTTGTATTGAATTGACGCCGCAATGACTGAATGTTCCATTGTACCAAAATTCATATGGTGACCAAACATGTGACATCTCGCCATCAATCTGAATGTTGAGCTCCCCCAGTTTTTCTTCAAAAACAGCATCCTGTGGAATGGATATTATGGAGTTGACAAAGTCATCATACATTTCTGTTTTCACATAAGTCCTACCCTGTTTGTCTTTGGTAATTGTTTGCATAATAACATCTTTGGCTACGGAATGCTGCATTTTAACACTGTCTTTTTGATGAAATCCAACAAAAAAATCATTGACTGCTTTTTTTACAACATCCTCTTCAGTTTCCTGACTATATCCAATTGCACTAAAGCAAAATAAAAAGACTAAAACATAAATTCTCATAAGTATGATATATTTCTTTGACCAGTTTAATTTACTCAAAAAAAACGGAATTAATATCAAATGAATTCAAATCTACATTTTAAATTAATTGTACTATATTTCCACCTTCAAAACCCATAAAAAAATCAGCACATTTCAATGAACTATTCTCCAATAAAAATATGTGTTTATATGGTGTTGGCACTATTGGTTTTATTTGGAGTGACCTATTTGAGCAATTCGAAAAGGCTTGACAACGGAAAATATCAGGAAGGTTTTTTTATAGGTAATATCAATGTAAAATATCCGACCGCCACAAGTTTTTTGGAACAGGGATCTATTGACAAGTCGGGTATTAAAAGTATGGACAGCATTGTTTCTAATATAGGGGAATTGGTTGAGGAAGTTGTGGAAGAAGGTGCTATAATAAGTGGCAAATTTGTTCCCAAGATTCCTGATTTATCAAAAATAGATACTTCCAAAGTGCAGCGAATTGCCTATCCTGCAAACCGTAATTCATTTATTTCCCTTTTGAAATCCAATTTAAACAGCAACAATTGTCGCATCATCCATTATGGCGACTCGCAATTGGAAGGCGACCGTATTTCAGCATATTTAAGAAACCGTTTGCAAGCGTTATATGGCGGCAGTGGTCCAGGTTTTGCGCCAATCGTTCAAGTGTATGACAACATCAGTTCGGTGGTATCACATTCTGACAATTGGACGCGTTATGCCTATTTTGATCCAACGCAAGAAAAATTTTCTCACAAAAAATATGGAGCATATACTTCATTGTCACGCTTTACCCCTAATTATCCAACTCCAATTGATAGTTTGTTGCTGGATTCGCTACAGGTTACAAAAGCCACAATCGATATTGGTATCCCATCAAAATCTTACGGCCTTTTGAAGAAATTCCACAAAGTAGGATTGCATTATGGCAATGCAGTGACGCCTACCACAATTAAAGTATATAAAGATGGGGTACTCATTAAAAGTGAAGCCTTGATCGTGGATGGCAATTACCACAAATGTGCCATTGATTTGGCAACCACACCTTCCAACCTTCAAATTGTGTTGGAAAGCAAGATAAGTCCCGATTTTTATGGTCTTACTTTGGATGGCGCTAATGGAATATCTTTGGATAATGTGGCCATGAGAGGCTCCTCAGGAACGGTGTTCGCAGGAAGTAATGGTGACAATTTTGCGCAGATGTATCGTCAGTTAAATCCAAAACTTGTCATTTTTCAATATGGAGGAAACTCCGTACCATATTTGACCGATTCCTTAAAAGTTATTGAATATGCAAGTTATCTAAAGAACCATATCAATTGGGTAAAGCGTAAAACAACCGATGCCAATATTATTTTTATCGGTCCCTCAGATATGACAACATCCGAAAATGGCGTCATGAAAACCTATCCGCTTTTACCTTATTTAAATAAGACTTTAAAGAGTGTTTGCATCGAGAACGGAATTGCTTATTGGAGCATGTTTGATGCCATGGGAGGCGAAAACTCAATGCAACATTGGGTAAATCAACAATTGGCGGCCGATGATTATACGCATTTTTCAGCTTCTGGAACGAAGATCATTTCCGAATTGTTTTTTCTTGCTTTGTATTTAGATTTAACAGATATCAAATGAAAAAACTTTTGCTTCTATGTGTCTTGATTGTCCATTTTTCTGTTAAGGCACAACATTACCAGTTGGACAGTATCAAGCCAACGCTCGGACATTTGATAAATTTTGATGCCAACACCTTCAAGTTTGCTGAAACATCGCAATCTTTCAATCGCTTTTTTGGGCATTTGGATAGTATTTATGCCGGAAAGAGGGACAAACTGCATATTTTTCATATTGGTGGATCGCACATACAAGCTGATATATATTCCAATAAAATCAGGACCTATCTTCAGAACATGAACGAGGTGTCGATGGCGCAAAGGGGTTTTGTGTTTCCGTATCATTTGGCGCATACCAACAATCCCATCAATTACCGAATTAATGCAAATAAAGACCTATGGCAAGGCTATCGCAGTTCCATCAGAAAAGACAGTATCGCATGGGGTATGGCAGGAGTTACCGCCGCTTTTAGAGGCTATACCGATACTATTTTCATAAAATCAAATCATAGGAATTACACTAAAAATAAGTATGAGTTCAATGAGTTAAGGATTTTCTTCAATACCGATAAAGACGATTATAACATTGCCTTATTGGACAGCAGCTTATTGGATTCTGAATTATGGAACTCCGATAAAATGTATAAACAGTTTCGTTTCAACAAAAAGTTGGATTCCATCGCGTTGAGAATCCAAATTAAAGATTCGACGGCATTACAACCTGAATTTGCATTTATGGGTTTGGAATTCATGAACGATGACCCTGGAATCGAATATACCAGCATTGGGGTCAATGGAGCCAGTTTTGCCTATTACAATCGGGCGGCTTATTTTGAAAAACAATTAGCGCTCTACAAACCCGATTTGTTCATCATATCCATTGGTACCAATGACGCTTACATGCCAAAGGATAAGTTTGATGCCCTTCAGTTTAAAGAACATTACGAGGCGTTTATCCAAATGATCCTGCGAATCAATCCTGAATGTGCCATTCTTATGACAGTCCCTAATGATAGCTATTATAGAAGAAAATATCAAAATCCGAATACTGCCATACAACAGAAAATCATAACAGAGTTGGCTCAAAAATACCAGATGGCCGTTTGGGATTTCTATGAGATCATGGGAGGTCTCGGCTCATCAAACGATTGGTATAAAAACAAACTGATGCCCAGAGATCGAATTCATTTTACTTTTTTGGGTTATAGCATCAAGGCAGATTTGTTTATGGAGGCACTCATCAAGGCCTGGTCAGTTTCCACAAATCGAAACGAAAGCGAATTATTACAGCATTTTAAGACATTGGATGAATAGGTTCTACGACATTTTTACCTTCTCGGAAGAAGTTCCACTTATTTTTACCCAAGCGAACTTTTGGATTTTTTTCGTGTTTGCTTATTTTCTTTTTGCCCTTTTTTATAAAAAAATAGCTTTACGAAATTCGTATCTTTTTCTGATTTCCCTCTTCTTTTATTATAAAACCAGTGGCTTGTTCATTGGTATTTTGATTTTTAGTACCCTAGTGGATTTTTTTATCGGAAAAACCATTTACAAGAGTGAAAACAATTTGAAGCGTTATGTTTTGGTAACGATGAGTGTGGTTATCAATTTGACGGTACTGTGTTATTTTAAATATGCCTATTTTTTCACGGATTCCTTTAATATGTTATTCCACACCAACTTAGAAGTGGTAAATTGGTTAGCGGAATGGGGAAACAGTTTCAACGATCAAAACTATTTCACAATAGATAAAATCATTCTTCCTGTTGGGATTTCATTCTACACCTTTCAGACCATCAGTTATAGTGTGGATATTTTCAGAAGAAAATTGAAACCATTGGATTCCATCGTGGATTTTGGGTTTTACGTGAGCTTTTTTCCGCAATTGGTGGCAGGGCCGATCGTTAGGGCCGAAAATTTTGTACCACAGATTTCACGTCCTACCCTTTTAACAAAAGCAGACTTTGATACCGGGACTTTTATGATTTTAAAAGGACTTATAAAGAAAATGATATTTGCCGATTTCATTGCCATGCATTTTCTCGATAGGGTTTTTGATGCCCCCGAAATGTTCTCTGGCTTTGCGAATGTTATGGCCATGATTGGGTATTCGCTTCAAATTTATGGGGATTTTTCGGGTTACACGGATATTGCCATTGGACTTGCTTTATTGATGGGTTTCAAATTGCCCATTAACTTCAATTCGCCATACAAAGCGACCAACGCTGGAGATTTTTGGAAACGATGGCACATTTCGCTCTCTACATGGTTGCGGGATTACTTGTATATTCCCTTGGGTGGCAATCAAAAGGGTACAATGGCTTCGTATATTATTTTAGGTATTATGATTCTTGGATCCTTATATACATTTCAAAATTTTTACGCCGTCGTAATTGTTCTGTCTGTACTGTTGATTATATATATTCTTTCTATTTATAATATCAATGTAAAAAACCAAATCAATACCAATATCAACCTAATGCTTACCATGCTCATTGGTGGACTTTGGCATGGCGCAAATTGGAAATTCGTCATTTGGGGAGGATTGAATGGCTTGGGAATTGTTGTGTATAAATTTTGGAGAAAAATCAGCCCTTGGGAAGCCAACAACCTATGGTATGCACGCTGGTGGAAAATTGCGATCACTTTGACCTTCATTACTTTTACACGGATCTATTTTAGAGGGGAAAGCATGGACCACATTGACCGTTGGTACAATCAAGTGGCACATCATATGGATTGGCAATATGCCTGGGATATTTTGGTGCATTATCAAATGGTGTTTTGGGTGATGCTGATTGGATATATCACACATTGGTTGCCAGAAACCACTAAATCACAAATTGAAGGGTTGTATTCCAAAAGCCCTATTCCCATGAAGATAGCAGTAGCCACAGTTACAGGAATTGTATGTTACCAAGCCTTTTCTACAGATTTTCAGCCGTTTATTTATTTCCAGTTTTAAGGTTCAGGTTTCTGTTGTATCTGTTGTTCAAGTTTCTGTTACATAAAGTTTATGGCGGTTTTTAGCCACCAATACACGAATATTTTTTAAACTAAAATTCATGTTCAATTTCAAATCATTGTTTCAGTTATCGTGATTAAATTTTGACTTTAAATTCATGGTAATTGGTCAATCGTGACCGGTCAAATTTATACCAGATACTTCATTCTTAATTCTTATTTTTACAACATCAAACCTAAACTCTATGTCTGTAGCTAAAAAAGATTATAAAAGAATCACTGTAAAAACCTTGGTGGACATGAAGGCCAAAGGCGAAAAGATATCAATGCTAACTGCGTACGATTATACCATGGCAAAGATTGTGGATGGTGCTGGCATAGATGTAATTCTGGTAGGAGATTCGGCCAGTAACGTTATGGCTGGTCATGAAACCACTTTACCCATTACGCTCGATCAAATGATCTATCATGCAGCTGGAGTGGTAAGAGCAATCACACGTTCTTTGGTGGTTGTTGATTTACCATTTGGCAGTTATCAAAGTGATCCAAAAGAAGCATTGCGTTCTGCCATACGGATTATGAAAGAAAGTGGCGGGCATGCCGTTAAAATGGAAGGTGGCAAAGAAGTAAGGGAATCCATCAAACGTATTTTGAATGCTGGAATCCCAGTAATGGGACATTTGGGATTGACACCTCAATCTATTTATAAATTTGGAACTTATACGGTGAGAGCAAAGGAGGAGGAAGAAGCTGAAAAGTTAAAGGAGGATGCTATCATGCTGGAAAAAACAGGATGTTTTGCGATAGTAGTGGAAAAAATACCTGCAAAATTGGCAAAGGAAGTTGCCGAAAGCGTGAGCATTCCAATCATTGGGATTGGTGCTGGCAACGGTGTGGATGGACAAGTGCTGGTTCTTCACGATATGCTTGGAATGACCTATGAATTCCAACCTCGTTTCTTGCGACGTTACATGAATCTTTATGACGATATGACTACGGCTATTTCGAAATATGTGCAAGATGTGAAATCGGTCGACTTTCCAAACGAAAAGGAACAGTATTAGAATTGATTGTAATATGTCTAAAAGGTCTAACCAATCGAACATGTCTAAGCTCTCTAACAGCTCTAACCTCCAAGTTATATTCGAAGACAATCATATAATTATTATAAACAAACGTGCCGGCGATATTGTACAGGGTGACAAGACAGGAGACAAACCATTAAGTGAGGTGGTCAAATCTTATATTAAAGAAAGAGATAACAAACCTGGCAATGTCTATTTGGGAGTTGTGCACCGTTTGGATAGGCCAACTACAGGCATCGTAATGTTTGCCAAAACGAGTAAATCATTGCCAAGACTTAATAAACTTTTTGCAGAGAAAGAAGCCAAAAAAACCTATTGGGCAGTGGTGAAAAATGCACCTCCCAAATTGGAGGACACGTTGATTCATTTTCTCAAAAAGAATCCAAAGAACAATAAATCGACTGCACATACAAAAGAAGTCCCCGAAAGTAAAAAAGCCATTCTACATTACCAACTAATTCAGCAATTGGATAATTATTACTTATTGGAAATCGAATTGGAGACTGGACGTCACCATCAGATTCGAGCACAAATGGCAACCATTGGATGCACGATAAAAGGCGATTTGAAATATGGTTTTGACAGAAGTAATCCAGATGCAAGCATACATCTACATGCCCGCGAATTGCGCTTTGTCCACCCTGTTACAAATGAGGCTGTGCATGTGATTGCACCTTTGCCATTTCATGATGCCATTTGGGCAGCATGTATTTAAGGGAATCGATAGACCTTTTTAAAGGTAAGAATAATTTTTAACGCTTTCTCCGTGTCACTTTCTTTTCCTTCACCCTAACATAAATGAGCTTAAAACGTCCTTTAGTATTGTCCCTTGTTTCAATTTCAATATTTGGCAAGGACTTAATCAAAGGTGTCAGTTTCTGGAAACCATAATTCCTCGAATCAAAATTGGGCTGTTTCTTTTGGAGCAGACTTCCCACATCACCTAAAAAAGCCCAACCTTCTTCATCAGCTACATCCTGAATGGTGGTGCTAATAAGCTGTATTTCCTTAATTGTAATTTTATCTAAATTGCTGCTTTTACTTGAAGATGTACTTCCCGTAATTTCAACCTCGTTTTCCTTAGCCTGGTTTTTTAATATTTCAATATAAATGAACTTATCACATGCCACTATAAAAGGATTTGGTGTCTTCTTCTCTCCTATTCCATATACTAGCATTCCCGCTTCACGCAGACGAGTAGCCAATTTGGTAAAGTCACTATCGCTGCTTACTAAACAGAAACCATTGACTTTTTCAGAGTACAGGATATCCATGGCATCGATAATCATCGCGGAGTCCGTTGCGTTCTTTCCTGTGGTATAGCCGTATTGTTGGATGGGTGTGATGGCATTCTCAAGTAAAAGAGTCTTCCATTTTGAAAGGTATGGATTTGTCCAATCTCCATAAATGCGTTTGATAGTAGGATTACCATATTTGGCAATTTCTTCCATCATTTCCTTCACATAAGCCGATGGGATGTTGTCGCCATCAATAAGAACTGCTAGTTTAATGTCCATGTTTTTACACTAAAAATTTTATTGGCGAAAGATAATCGATAAATCTCAAATCTTTAAAGTAGTTATTTTATTTATTTGGGAATAATTCGAGGGAAACCTAATATAAAAGTTTTTTAAGGATTTGCATTAATATGTATACATAAAGTATCTACCCTATTTTATAAAGCGCCATCCATAATCTCCTGAACACACTCCGGATTCAATAAAGTAGATGTATCGCCTAAATTGGAAGTATCTTTCTCTGCAATTTTACGCAGGATTCGTCGCATTATTTTTCCTGAACGTGTTTTTGGCAACCCTTCAGTGAATTGAATCTTATCCAATTTAGCAATAGCTCCAATACGCTCTGTGATGATTTGGTTGATTTCTTTTCTTAAGTTGTCATGGTTTCTACTCTCTCCAGTTTCCTTAAGAGTTACATAACCATATAGGGCATTTCCTTTAATCTCATGTGGAAAGCCAACTATTGCCGATTCAGCAACGGCTTGATGTTCATTTACGGCGTCTTCAAGTGGTCCTGTTCCAAGATTATGCCCGGAAACGATAATGACATCATCCATTCTACCCGTGATACGGTAATATCCCACTTCATCGCGTAAGGCGCCATCTCCAGTAAAATATTTATTCTCAAAAGTGGAAAAATAGGTCTCCTTATAGCGTTTATGGTTTCCCCAAATAGTCCGAGCTATACTTGGCCAAGGAAACTTGATACACAAGTGACCTTCAACATGATTTCCTTTAAGTTCTTCGCCCGTCTCACTCATCAAAACTGGCTGAATGCCCAAAAATGGCAATGTTGCATAGGTTGGTTTGGTGGGTGTGATAAATGGCAACGGAGAAATCATAATACCTCCTGTTTCTGTTTGCCACCACGTATCAACTATTGGACTTTTTTGTTTTCCAATAATATCATTGTACCAATGCCATGCCTCTTCATTGATAGGTTCGCCCACGGTTCCAAGAACTTTAAGAGAAGAGAGGTCAACATTTTCGGCGAAAGTCAAGTTCTGTTTTGCTAAGGCACGAATGGCAGTTGGTGCTGTATAGAATTGAGTGATTTTATGTTTCTCCACTATTTGCCAGAAACGACCAAAGTCGGGGTAATGAGGTACACCCTCAAACATCACGGTAGTAGCTCCATTAGACAAAGGACCATATACAATATAGCTATGGCCAGTAATCCAACCTATATCGGCAGTACACCACTAAATATCGGATTCTTTGTATTGAAATACATTTTTGAAAGTGTACGCCGTGTACACCATATACCCTGCAGTGGTATGAAGCATTCCTTTTGGCATTCCAGTAGATCCCGATGTATAGAGAATGAATAACGGGTCTTCAGCATCCATAATTTCAGGTGCACAATTATCAGATGCTTCGTTGAGCAAGGGTTGTAGCCAATAATCACGTCCCTTTTGCAATTTAATATTTGAATTGATCCGCTGGGCAACCAACACTGTCTTTACACCGTCACATTCTTGCAAAGCGTCATCTACAATGCCTTTTAGATCTATTGTTTTGTCACCACGATAGGAACCATCAGCAGTAATCACCAATTCGCAATCACTATCATTGATGCGTGTTGCCAAGGCTTTTGAGGAAAATCCTGCAAATACCACATTATGGATGGCTCCAATGCGCGCACATGCCAATAATGCTATTGCCAACTCAGGAATCATCGGCAAATAAACACACACTCTGTCTCCATTTTGTATATCATGATCTTTAAGAACATTTGCCATTTTGCAAACACGCTCGTGCAATTGTTTGTAGGTGATATGTTGGGTCGCCTC
>JBGTDZ010000007.1:0-10729 GCA_041748055.1 Aquaticitalea sp. | reverse complement strand
ATTCTTTCATTCAGGTAAGGTGAGGCCTTATAATTTTTTAACAATATCGTATAATAACTGCATTATCTTTGCTAATAATCCAATATTGATTTATTTTTGCACGCTGTTTTTAGATAATCTATAAACACTAATCTTAATCTACGAGATATGATTTCAGATATCATACCAACAAAAGAGCTTTATAAAGTTGATCCAGTGTTCGGTCAGATTTCCTTTGATGACCATGAGCAAATTGTATTTTGTAACGACAAAGATACTGGATTAAAAGCAATAATTGGTATTCATAATACTGTTTTGGGGCCTGCACTGGGAGGGACAAGAATGTGGGACTATAATAATGAATGGGAAGCCCTGAACGACGTCTTGCGTTTGTCGAGGGGCATGACCTTTAAATCTGCAATCACAGGATTGAATCTTGGAGGTGGCAAAGCGGTGATTATTGGGGATGCCAATACACAGAAAACGCCGGAATTGATGCGTAAATTTGGGGAATTTGTTCATTCTTTAAGTGGAAAATATATCACAGCTGAAGATGTTGGGATGACAACAGAAGATATGGATACAGTTAGAGAAGTTACACCTTACGTCACGGGAATTTCCGAGAGTAAAGGAGGGGCTGGAAATCCATCTCCAATTACTGCTTATGGCGTATTTATGGGGATGAAGGCAGCAGCAAAATTCAAGTTTGGTTCTGATGTTTTGGAGGACAAACATATATATGTGCAAGGAATTGGACATGTTGGTGAAGCTTTGGTGGAACATTTGGTAAATGAAGGTGCTAAAGTGACAATTGCTGATATCAGCCAAGAACGATTGGAGAGAGTTCGTTCAAAATACAACGTCACAATTTATGGCGGTCAAGACCTTTATGAAGAAGAAATGGACATTTATGCACCTTGTGCTTTAGGCGCAACCATAAACGATGATACCATTCTTAAATTGAAAGCAAAAATCATTGCAGGTGCGGCGAACAATCAATTGGCAGAAGATAGACATGGTAAGATGCTCCAGGATCTGGGAATTGTCTATGCTCCGGATTTCTTGATCAATGCAGGCGGAATTATCAATGTGTACGCAGAATTGGAAAACTACGGTAGACAGGAAATAATTCGCAAAACTGAGAATATCTATAACACAACATTGGAGATTCTTAAGAGAGCCAAAGACAAAGGTATTACTACCAACATGGCTGCAGTAACTATGGCAAAGGAGCGTATTGAAACTCGAAGAAAAGAAAATTCAAAATAAAATGTTTCGAGCCAATTTGGTTTCAAGAATCATTAAATAACACTATTTTTGCAGGGCGAAAACGTTCACAGAGCTTGTCGAAGTGAAACTTTAGCCCTTTTTTAATTCTTAAGTTCTTTGTGAATGCTAAATAGAAGACATATACGTATCAAGGTCATGCAAACCCTATATGCCTTTGATGGTTCGGAAAGTGATGACCTGAAAAAAGATGAAAATTTCTTGCTCCAAAGCCTCGAACACATGTACGATTTGTATTTGATGCAATTATCCTTACTTGTAGAAATACAGAAGCGTGCTGAAGACCAACAGGAAAAAATCCAAAAAAAGCATCTCGCCACACAAGAAGAAAAAAATCCCAATAAACGGTTTGTAAACAATCAAGTGCTTCAGTTATTGAGGCATAACACGGTGCTACAAAATGAACTCGAAAAACGGAAGATTGATTTTTGGTATCTAGATTTTGAGTATGTCGATATTATCTTTAAAGCTATTTTGCAGAGTGAACTTTATAAGGATTACATGGCTTTGAAATCTTCGGATTTTAAACAAGACCGAAATTTTATAGTTGATATCTTTTCAGAAATAATTGCGCCCAATGAAAAATTATACGAATACATTGAGGATAAAAAACTCACATGGATAGATGATTTGCCGGTTATCAATACCATTCTTCAAAAGCTGTTGCGGAAGGTTAAAGCCGATACAACTGAGCATTATTTTATTCCAAGGCTATATAAAGATGAGGAAGATAGGGAGTACGCAGTGTCTCTTTTTAAAAAAACTTTGCTCAACCGTTCCAAATTTAACAATGAGATTTCTACTAAAACCATTAATTGGGATTCGGATCGTATCGCCAATTTGGATGCGATACTTCTTCAAATGGCCATCTGTGAGTTTCAAAAATTCCCCTCTATTCCTATAAAGGTGACAATCAATGAGTATCTGGAAATTGCAAAAGAATATTCAACGCCAAAGAGCAGTTTCTTTATTAACGGGATATTGGATAAGATTGTCAAGGAATATTCAGAGAAAGGGGAATTAAATAAAATGGGCAGAGGATTGATGTGATAAGAAAAATTCACTACTTTTATCCCCTCAAATTTAAATGATAATTAAAATATTTATACCATGAAAAGAATAATTTTAGGTCTAAGCGTACTATCTTTAGTAGCTTTTACTTCATGTAAGGACAATGCAGAAAGCAAAATTCAAGCAGATAACGTTGCAGCTGCAGCAGACAGAGACGCCAATTCAGGTAAGTTGCCAGTAATTGAGTTCAACGAAACTGAACACGATTTTGGGACCATTCCAAATGGAATTCCTGTGACAACAGTTTTTACCTATAAAAACGTTGGTTCATCTCCGTTGGTTGTGAGTGATGTAAAAAGTACTTGTGGATGTACGGTGCCTACTGACTATACCAAGGAAGTGATGCCTGGCGAATCGGGAAAATTTACGGTAGAATTCAACGGTAAAGGAAATGGCAATCAAATCAGTAAAACAGTTACGATGACCACAAATACTGCAAAAGGTTCAGAAACTGTAACCATAAAAGCGTTTGTTGAGGCAGATCCTAATGCTCCAAAAGGAGATACAGGTGCGACTCCTGGCGCCGCTTCAATTATGCAACAACCTGCTGGTGCAGCGACTCCTGTAAAAAGCAGTACGCAACCAGGTCATGAAGGACATAACCACGATTAATTGATAGGATGGGAGATTTAGGATCTTTTTTACCAATTATTGCCATGTTTGCTGTAGTGTATTTCTTTATGATTGCACCCCAGATGAAACGTGCCAAACAAGAAAAAAAGTTTGCAAGCGAATTAAAAGTAGGCGATAGGGTTGTTACCAAAAGTGGCATGTATGGCAAGATTGCTGGTCTGAATGATAAGGACAACAGCTGCATCATTGAAACCCTGGCAGGAAAAATAAAATTTGATCGTTCGGCCATTTCACTGGAAATGAGCAAAAAGATAAGTGCTACATCAGAAGCATGATTTTAATGGCTGAAATGTATATTAAAAAAGCCACTTCATACAAGTGGCTTTTTTATTGGCAATTTTTATACTTATCATTGAGCCCCATGCTTTTTATAATCATCGGTTTTATTTTTTCTATACGGGATGTTTTGGTTTCTTCTCGTTTTGCGGTTTCGATATATTCTGAATATTCCCTTTGCTTGTATGGGGTTAACAGTTTGAACGCGTCTCGCAAGACATGGTTTTCTTCGAGAACCATTTTGAGTTCATTTGGAATGTCTACCTTTAAACCTTTCTTTTCATGTTTGATTTCCTTACCGAGTTTTTGGTTTTCAATCGCTTCTCTCACATAACTCAAAACCATGCTTAAATCAATATCCTCAACTCTTGTAAAACGCATCTGGCGAAGTCCTTTAGTCGACTCGCTTGCAGCTATTAAAAGATGATGCTCGTCTTTTAAAAAAACACCATTGAAAAACCAAATTCCAAAATGATGCTTATGGGCACCAAAACCTAAGACTTTCTTCCCATTAATTTCATAAACTGGGGAATTCCATTTAAGAGTCTCTTCAAGATCAGTGGAATTCATTATTTTCCTTAAAACTTGCAGTTCTTCACGAAAATGTGAGTTCGCTTCAATATATGCTTCAATAGAATTAACTTTTTGCATTTTAAATTTATTTACTGAAAACTGCTACTGCATACTGTCCACTTTTTCAAGAGCTGTCAGTTCCGCAATCTTACAGATGACTTCAGTAGCCTTTATCATACTTTCTACAGGCACGTATTCATAACGCCCATGAAAATTATGTCCGCCTGCAAAAATGTTAGGGCATGGCAATCCCATAAAACTCAATTGAGCGCCATCGGTACCACCTCTTATGGCTTTAATTATTGGAGTAACACCCACTTGTTTCATCGCTTCTTCCGCAATATCCACAATGTGCATAACGGGCTTTACCATTTTCTTCATGTTATAATATTGGTCTTTCATTTCAAGTACAACGACTTCTCTTTCGTATTGTGAATTGAGCTCGTCACAGAGGTTTTGCATCATTGCTTTTCGTGCTTCAAAATGCCCTTTGTCATGGTCACGGATGATATAATTTAGAACCGTTTCTTCAACTTTGCCTTCCATGCTAGACAAGTGAAAAAAGCCTTGGTAATCTTCAGTATGTTCTGGAGTCTCAAGTTGAGGTAGCGACGTGATAAATTCAGTTGCGATATACATGGAGTTCACCATTTTTCCTTTGGCGTAACCCGGATGAACGATTTTCCCTTTGATTTTGACCACAGCGCTTGCTGCATTGAAATTTTCATATTCCAATTCTCCTATTTGACTCCCGTCCATGGTGTAAGCCCATTGAGCTCCAAATTTTTCAACATCAAATTTATGTGCGCCTCGACCTATTTCCTCATCAGGGGTAAAACCGACCCGAATGGTTCCATGTTTAATTTCTGGATGTTGAATGAGGTATTCCATTGCCGATACAATTTCAGTAATACCTGCTTTGTCATCTGCTCCCAAAAGTGTTGTACCATCAGTTGTAATAAGGGTTTGACCTTTATATTGCAACAAGTCATCAAACAAATCTGGTGAAAGTATAATGTCTTCTTCAGCATTCAAAATAATGTCCTTGCCGTCATATTTTTCAATAACGCGAGGTTTTACATTGGCACCGGTAAAATCTGGGCTCGTGTCAAAATGAGATATAAAACCGATAGTTGGCACATCATGGTCCACATTGCTGGGCAAAGTCCCCATAATATAGGCATTCGGATCGATGGTCACATCCTTCATGCCAATGGCAATCAATTCCCTGGTCAAGGCATGAGCCAAATCCCATTGCTTGCTTGTGCTGGGTGTCGTATCCGATTTTGGGTCCGATTCCGTATCGATGGTTACATAACTAATAAATCGATTGATTATATGTTGTTTAGAAATCATATTGAATTTTTTTAGGAGAATAAATAAGAAATCTAATGATCCCTTTAAGCTTCAAAAGTACTATTAATTTTCAAAAAGAATAATGGGAATTTTTATGAAATGAATGGTATTTTTGCACAACACTATCAACAATATGTACAAATTATTCCTCCGCCCACTGTTATTTTGCTTTGACCCGGAAAAAGTGCATCATTTTACATTTTCCATGGTTCGGTTTTTAAGTACAATACCTGGAATACCATTTATTTTTAAAAGCTTGTATCTGTTGGAAGACAAAAGATTAGAGCGACAGCTTTTTGGATTGACCTTTAAAAATCCAGTGGGTTTGGCTGCCGGATTTGATAAAGACGCAAAGCTTTACAATGAGTTGAGCAATTTTGGATTTGGTTTTATTGAAATCGGGACATTGACGCCAAAAGCTCAAGAAGGAAATCCAAAAAAGCGTTTATTTAGATTGAAAGCTGATGAGGCCATTATCAACAGAATGGGCTTTAACAATGGAGGTGTTATGGATGCGGTTGAACGACTGAAGGTCAACAAAGGAGTCTTAATTGGTGGTAACATTGGAAAAAATAAAGTGACAGCAAACGAAGAGGCCGTTGAAGATTACAGAATTTGCTTCAATGCCTTGTTTGATTATGT
This sequence comes from Aquaticitalea sp., assembly GCA_041748055.1. Classification (GTDB taxonomy): domain Bacteria; phylum Bacteroidota; class Bacteroidia; order Flavobacteriales; family Flavobacteriaceae; genus JBPOFM01. Next base: position 4,912 of record JBGTDZ010000007.1, on the reverse strand, counting down.
CGATTATTTTGTAGTGAATGTCAGTTCTCCTAACACGCCAAATTTACGTGCATTGCAAGAGAAGGAGCCGTTGATGAATCTTTTAAAAGCACTACAGGTTGAAAATAAATCACTGTCACTTAGAGCGGAGTCGAGAAGCCAAAAAGCAAAACCAATACTTCTAAAAATTGCTCCCGATTTGACTAACGAGCAATTGTTGGATATTATAGACATTGTCGCCGAAACAAAAATTGACGGGGTCATCGCTACCAACACGACCATTTCGAGAGACGGTTTGCATGATGAAAACATAAAGGAGGCCGGAGGTTTAAGTGGAAAACCTTTGTCACAACGATCAACGGAAGTGATTCGATTTTTATCTGAAAAAAGTAACAAGGCATTTCCAATCATTGGAGTAGGAGGTATTCATTCGGCCAAGGATGCACTCGAAAAATTGGAAGCTGGAGCAGATTTGGTTCAATTGTATACAGGTTTTATCTATGAAGGTCCAAAGTTGGTTGCACAAATAAACAAGGCCATTTTATCTAGATAAAACTACTTAACAGATTTTTCCATTAAGTAATCATCCATGATAAACCCGTTTCCAATATCAAACTGAACAGGTTTTATAATTTCAAAACCATATATTTTGTACCATTCAATGGAGCTCAAATTATATTTATTTACCGTAAGCCATAGAGATTTTAAATTAGATTTTTTTGCTTCTTCTTCTGCAAAATTCAAGAATTTCAAGCCTAAACCAAATCCTCTGTAGTCCGCATCAATGTAGATTTTACTGATCATTAGTTTTTGCTGCCCTAAATCAGGAACCAATGCCAAATAGCCACAAAAGTCACTAGCATGTGAAATGAGATAATACATATGTCCATCTTCAATGTGCTTCGTGAACGCCTCCTCATTTTGAAATTTAGCAATCATATAATCTACTTGGGCTTGCCCGATGATGGGAACGTAATGTTGGTTCCAAATTTTATGGGCCAAATTTGCAGTAATTGCTACGTGTTCTTGGGTGGTGACAGGAACGATCAATTTTTTTATTTAGTTGATAAAGTTAAAAAATTAAATTATTAAGACTAGGGGTATTTGCTTTAGTAGACGTTGAAAAGGTTTCGAACACCATATTCTTTGTTATCTTTGAACTTATGAATGGTCATGTGAAAATCATAGAATGTCCACGTGATGCCATGCAAGGCATTAAAAGCTTTATTCCAACAGAGAAAAAAGTCCAGTACATTCAGTCATTGCTTCGAGTGGGTTTTGATACGATTGATTTTGGGAGTTTTGTTGCTCCAAAAGCCATCCCTCAAATGGTCGATACTCCGGAAGTATTGTCACAACTCGATTTGTCAAATACGAAAAGCAAGTTATTAGCGATTATAGCCAATACGAGAGGAGCTGAAGATGCTTCAATGCACTCTGCAATTGATTATTTGGGATATCCATTTTCAATTTCCGAAAATTTCCAAATGCGCAACACCCATAAAACCATAGCACAATCTGTAGTAACCTTGGGCGAGATTTTGGAAATTGCTAGTAAAACAAATAAAGAAGTGGTCGTTTATATTTCCATGGGTTTTGGTAATCCGTATGGCGACCCTTGGAATGTCGACATTGTAGGCGATTGGACGGAACGATTGGCAAAAATGGGAGTGAAGATACTCTCTTTGAGCGATACAGTGGGCTCATCCAATTCTGAAAATATTGATTACCTGTTCTCTCATTTGATTCCGAAATACCCACAAATTGAATTTGGAGCGCACCTCCATACCACTCCAACCACTTGGCATGAAAAGGTGGATGCTGCTTATAAAGCTGGATGTAGGCGTTTTGATGGTGCCATCCAAGGTTTTGGAGGCTGCCCAATGGCAAAAGACGAACTTACCGGAAATATGCCTACCGAAAAACTTCTTTCCTATTTCACTTCAATGAAAAATAACGATTTGAATGCCTTGAGTTTTGAAAGCTCATATAACGAGGCGACCAAAATCTTCACCGCATACCATTAATCCTGAATTTACACTTTCACTCTATCCATCATACATATGAGAATGTAGTATTAACATTTTCTAATTCTCTCATATTCAACCTAAAATAAATTTAACGATTTCTTTATTTAAAATTAATCTAAATAAACTTTGGAATTTTAATTTCGTGTATTATTTTTGCAATCGTAATCAATTTACTATTTATAATTAATCTAAATAAAAATGAAGAAACTTATTTTAGGAGTAGTTACGTCTGCTGTACTATTCACAGCATGTTCTAACGATGATGACAGCAACAATCAAATCGCAAATCAAGTAGAAGCACCCTTGACCTATGAATTTATGAGAAATGGCAACTCCACCGTAAATTTTGAAGGCCAGACCACAAGAATCCAAATGGCAGAGGAGTTGAATTCAGCATTGAATGATAATTCTAACACAGCTTTGGAATTACAAGGAATGTTTGCACATCTTGAAGGTGACAATGACTTTTCGGAGGCAAATTTAAATGCTTCCAATAAAAATATCCGAAGTAAAGTAGCGGCGTCTTCTGATTATTTTTCTGCCAATACAACGACTTCCAATGATATCAAAGCAACATTGGATTCATGGATTGCAGAGCAAGCCAATTCTGTCTTTTTAAATTGGGAACTTACTGCGACTGTCGGTACTGCAGGTCGGTTGCAACAATCAGGTGGAGGTTCTTTTAGATATGTTAATGGAAAAGGATTGGAACTCAACCAAGCCATTGCCAAAACATTAATTGGCGGATTGATGACTGACCAAATGTTGAATAATTATTTGAGTACTTCAATTTTGGATGAAGGTTCCAATATTGAGAACAACAATAATGATATCGTTGAAGAGGGGACATCGTATACCACTATGGAGCACAAATGGGATGAAGCGTATGGTTATTTGTATGGCAATGAAGACAATCCAGCAGTTCCCGTCCTGGGGGCTGACAGTTTCTTGAATACGTATTTGAGCCAAGTTGATGCTGATAATGATTTTGCTGGTACAGCTACAGCAGTTTATGATGCTTTTAAATTGGGTAGAGCTGCAATTGTGGCCAAAAATTATGAAGTTCGCGATGCACAGGTAGAAATTGTGAGAAAAAATATTTCAAAAGTTATTGCCGTTCGCGCGGTGCATTACTTACAAGCAGGAAAAGATAAATTGGAAGAAAACGATATGGCCAGTGCTTTTCATCAATTATCTGAAGGGTTTGGATTTATCAACAGCTTACAGTTTACCAGAGAACCAAATACCAGCGCACCATACTTCACTCATGCAGAAGTGAATGCTTTTATGGCAACTTTGATGGAAGGCAACGGTTTTTGGGATGTCACACCTGAAACTTTGGAAACCATGTCTCAAACCATTGCTGCAAGATTTGGATTCACTGTATCAGCAGCGGCTAATTAATAGATTAAGAAAAATTTATATACATGTTAAAAAAAGTAATTTTAATTTTTGTTGCTGCCGTTATTGTAGCGTGCAGTTCTTCTTCTGACGATACATCCGGAGGAGGTTCTGACGATTTCAGCCGTTCAGCATTATTGACAAATCTTGCAGATAACATTATCATTCCGTCCCTACAGGATTTTGAAATGAAAATGACAGCATTAAAATCGTCCGTAATAGCTTTTACTTCCACACCAAATCAAACAAATTTGGATGCTGCCAGAACCAATTGGTTGACAGCCTACAAAGCGTGGCAACATGTGGAAATGTTCAATATTGGAAAAGCCGAGGCATTGAATCAGTATTATTATTTTATGAACATTTATCCCGTAACGGTTTCCGATATCGAAAATGGCGTTTCTAGCGGAATGTATGATTTAAATTCAACCAGCTACCACGATGCACAAGGTTTTCCAGCGTTGGATTATCTATTGTATGGGGTCGCTTCAGATGATGTTTCCATTTTGGCAAAATATACAAATGATGGCAACGCACAAGGGTATAAGGATTATTTGACCGATGTTGTGAATCAAATGGATACTTTGACACAACAGGTGGTTACCGATTGGACGACTGTCTACCGTAATCAATTTGTTACTTCAACTGAAAACACCGCTACAAGTTCTTTGAACAAATTCGTGAATGATTTTATTTTCTATTATGAAAAGGGATTGCGCGCCAACAAATTCGGAATTCCTGCGGGCGTATTTTCAACAAATCCTTTACCGGAAAAAGTGGAAGGCTATTACAATCGAGAAGTTTCAAAAGCGTTGAGTTTGGAAGCATTAAGGGCGGTTCAGGATGTGTTCAATGGAAAAGCATTTAATGGATCACAGACAGGAGAAAGTTTTAAAACTTATTTGGAATTTTTGGATGCGAATAGAGATGGACAGAGCGTTAGTGAAGCCATCAACAATCAATTCAATATGGCCAGAACCGAAATACAAGGTTTGGATGACAATTTTTATAATCAAATTAATACTGACAATACAAGTATGACAGAAGCATTTGATGCATTGCAAATAGCAGTGGTGTTTTTAAAAGTAGATATGGTACAGGCGTTTAACATCAGTGTTGATTATGTGGATGCAGATGGCGACTAACCTTAATAACCAATAAATTATTAAAAGATTCTTTGAATATGTTTTGAAGAATCTTTTTTTCGTTTGATGACCAACAAAATAGCAACATATTTCGACCGGCAATCTAACCCAGCACCTTTGGCAGTTATTCGCATTAGCTTTGGTGTGATGATGCTCATCAGTATTGTGCGATTTTGGGCCAACGGGTGGATTGAAACATTTTACATTCAACCAAAATTCCATTTTTCCTATTATGGTTTTGAATGGATAAAACCTATCGGAAATTATACCTATGTTATTTTTGCCGTCTGTGGACTTTCAGCCTTATTCGTTGCAATCGGACTAAAATATCGTTTGGCCATCATTGCGTTCTTTTTG
>JBGTDZ010000006.1:0-5050 GCA_041748055.1 Aquaticitalea sp. | reverse complement strand
GACAATCGAATTGTATTGTCATTTCCTACCATACGCACTTATGTTAGGGAAACCATGGCAAAACAAATTGAAAGACAGTATGGCAAACCTGATGTTATAGCAGGCGTTGCCACCGGAGCTATAGGAATCGGGGCCCTTGTTGCAGAATATCTCGGACTTCCTTTTGTATATGTAAGACCGGAAGCAAAAAGTCACGGAAGACAAAACCAAATTGAAGGATTTCTTCAAAGTGGTCAGAACGTTGTGGTGGTCGAAGATTTGATAAGTACGGGGAAAAGTAGTCTGAATGCGGTAAAGGCATTAAAGGATGCCGGGGCGAATGTGAAAGGAATGGTAGCTATTTTCTCATATGGTTTTGAGATAGCCACCTCTAATTTTAAAGCAGACAACGTCGTATTGTACACGATGAGCAATTATGAAAATTTGCTGGAACAGGCCTTGGAAACCAAATATATCACTGCCAAAGAGCAGAGCATCCTTGCGGACTGGAATTCCAATCCGGGCGGATGGAATGGGTAATGAAAAAACCGGATATTTTATATGGCCTGCTTTTCAGCATTCCATATGTTTGAACGACACAAGTTACAAAATCAATAAAATGATATTTAAAACAATCTACAATGAAACTGGATTCACCAAAACAAACCATCAATAAATCACAAGAGCAAGTGTTTGAATTTTTATCCGATGTCAAAAATTTCAAAAAATTAATGCCCGACAATACAAGTAAATTTGAACTTAACGGAGATAATGGCTTTGTATTTGCATTGGCGGGGATGCCAGAAATTGCATTAATAAAAAAAGAAACAGTTTCTCCAAATAAAATAGTATTAGGTGCTGACGGAGGAAAACTCGATTTTAATTTGACAGCTAATATTTATTCGGTTTCTGATCATACAAGTGAAGTTGAGTTGATTTTCAATGGCGAATTCAATGCCATGATTGGTATGATGATCAAAGGACCAATCAATAAACTCATTGAAACTTTGGTTACAAATATCCCAAAAGCCATTTAATATAAAAGGGTAATCTCTTTGAGGTCAAATTCCTTGATAACATTACCTTCCAGGATAACTTTAAGATTTCCTGACTCAGAAATTCCATTGATGATACCCGAAAACATACCAAGCTCAGCATTCTTAAAGGTTGAAGGCTTGTTTTTTCTAAAAAGATGCTTCTCATATTCCTCTTTTAATAAGGAAAGTTTGTCCGATTTTAATAAGTTGAAATAATATACCAATTGCACTAATATCAAATTGAGAACTTCATCCAACTCGAATACATTACCAGTATGTAAACGAAGTGATGTTGCATTCGGCACATCGTCGAACACTGTTTGATTGACATTAACGCCAAAACCGATAATGGAATTCTGCAATTGATTTTGTTTAATGACATTTTCAATCAAGATACCTACAAGTTTTTTGTTATCTGACAAAATGTCGTTAGGCCATTTTACCTTCAATTTCTTGATTTGAAGCAATTCCAAAGCCTTAAAAATGGACAATGATACCGCTATACTTATATAGTAACTTTTTTTTATTTTCAAAAAAGAAACATCCTTAAACACACTGACCATAAGGTTCTTGGACTCTTGAGAAACCCATTTCGTACCCATTTGTCCTCTGCCATTCGTCTGCTGGCCAGCGACAACTACCGTAAAATCTTCAAGTTGCTCTTTTGCACTTAATTGTCTCAAAAACGAATTGGTAGAATCGATGGCATTAAGTTTGATTATACGCATGAACACCAAGATTAAGGAAATTATAATTTTCTTATGATTATTAAAAGCTCAAAAGAACTAAAAATATAATAACTTTGCACCAAATTGTAATATAATTTAATGGCGAAAAACAATCATAGCGCAGACCAGCTGATAACTGCAATATTAGGTGGTATAGAAGATGTAAAAGGAAAAGATATTAAAATTCTTGATTTAAGGGAATTGGAAAACACAGTTTGTGATTATTTTATTATTTGTGAAGGAACTTCCAACACACAGGTGAACGCCATAGTCAATTCAGTTCAAAAAAAGGTAAGCAAAGAACTTAAAGACCACCCTTGGCATGTGGAAGGAAGTGACAATGCCGAATGGGTACTTCTTGACTACGTGAATGTCGTGGTCCACGTATTCCAAAAACACATCAGACAATATTACGATATTGAGAGTCTTTGGGGAGACGCCAAAACTACTGCAATAGAAACAAGTTACTTATAAAACGCATGACAAAAGAAAATAAAAACCTAAACAAAAAGCCAAAAATGAATCCTTATTGGATTTATGGTATTATCATTGCCATTTTTTTTGGAATACAAATATTTTCAGGAGGTTTTGGCGGGCAAGATGCCGCTGTCACCACACCTTCCCAATTTTTTGATTATTTAAAAAAAGGTGAAGTCTCGAAAGTAGTGATAGTCAACAACCGTGAAGCCCAGGTATATATAAATAAGGACGCCTTACAGAGCGAGACACATAAAAAAACCACACCTAAATCCATTTTACCCACGCTTACACCTCCCCCAAATTATAAGTTCGAATTTGGGGACTTGGCACTTTTTCAAGAAAAAGTCAACCAAACCATTGAGGAAAATAACCTAAACAATACCAAAGTAACATTTGAAACAGAGCATAATGTTTGGGGTGACTTTCTACTGACCTTGCTTCCATTTATTTTGATTATTGGAGTTTGGATTTTTATCATGCGCAGAATGTCATCCGGAGCTGGTGGAGGAGCTGGTGGGCAAATTTTCAACATTGGAAAATCTAAAGCAAAACTCTTTGACGAAAATATTGATGTCAAAACATCTTTTAGGGACGTAGCTGGATTGGAAGGAGCAAAAGAGGAAGTTCAGGAAATTGTAGATTTCCTTAAACACCCTGAAAAATATACAAACCTTGGTGGCAAAATTCCAAAAGGAGCATTACTGGTCGGGCCTCCAGGAACCGGTAAGACCTTATTGGCAAGGGCAGTTGCAGGTGAAGCAAAAGTGCCATTTTTCTCATTGTCCGGATCTGATTTTGTTGAAATGTTCGTAGGTGTTGGGGCTTCTAGAGTGCGGGATTTGTTTAAACAAGCCAAAGATAAATCGCCAGCAATTATTTTTATTGACGAAATTGACGCCATAGGCCGTGCTAGGGGGAAAAACAATTTTTCGGGCTCAAACGATGAACGTGAAAATACCCTGAATCAATTATTGACCGAAATGGATGGTTTTGGAACTAACACCAATGTGATAGTGCTGGCCGCTACAAACAGAGCTGATGTGTTAGATAAAGCATTGATGCGCGCAGGTCGTTTTGACAGACAAATATTTGTTGATTTGCCAGACATAAGGGAACGAAAAGAGATTTTTGAAGTGCATTTGAGACCTATCAAAAAATCGGATGATTTGGATATTGACTTTCTTGCACGCCAGACGCCAGGGTTTTCTGGAGCTGACATTGCCAACGTTTGTAATGAAGCAGCTTTGATAGCGGCACGTCAAGACAAAAAAGCAGTTGATAGACAAGATTTCTTGGATGCGGTTGACCGAATTATCGGAGGCTTGGAAAAGAAAAATAAGATTGTTACACCGTCCGAAAAACGCGCAGTGGCTTTTCATGAAGCGGGACATGCTACCATTAGTTGGATGTTAGAACATGCGGCTCCTCTGGTAAAAGTAACCATTGTACCACGTGGACGTTCACTTGGTGCAGCTTGGTATTTACCAGAAGAACGATTGATTGTAAGAACAGAACAAATGCTCGACGAAATGTGTGCAGCCCTTGGAGGAAGAGCAGCCGAAAAAGTGGTTTTTGGAAAAATATCCACTGGAGCCCTGAGTGACCTTGAAAAAGTTACCAAACAAGCACGTGCCATGGTAACAATCTATGGTTTGAGCGACAAAGTTGGTAACCTTACTTATTACGATTCATCGGGTCAAAACGAATATGGTTTTACAAAACCTTATAGCGAACAAACTGCCGAACTGATTGATAGGGAGATTTCAGATATTATTGAAGTACAATATCAAAGAGCAATAAAATTATTAGAAAAACATAAAGATAAGTTGACCGAATTGGCAGAGGTATTATTGGAAAAGGAAGTTATTTTCAAGGATAACCTGGAAAAAATATTTGGTAAACGTCCTTATGAAAAGGAAGAACTTCTCGAGGATTCTAAAAAGGAATCTAACCACACCACTGCTGAACAGAAAATCAATTCCGACAACAAGTCTAGCGAAGCATTTGAAGAAAAAGAAGAAGTCAATGGTGATTTGTTAAATTAGTAATCATTAACCAAATTATAAAAAACTTAAATTAGCAATGGATTAATTTAAGTTTTTTTATATTTGAGTAATTATTTTTAAGAATTAGGTTAATAGCAACCCATACATGAGTCTATTTCGTAAAATCTTCGGCATAAAGGATAATGAAGGAGATAATATAAAAAACGAAGTGCGAGGCAAATATATGCCTGAAATAAAACTGCCAATTGATGAAAAATTTACAATAAATTTCAAGGGCAACGGCGGAAAGTTTTTGTATTGCGAAAACATGCAGGAAATTAACAATGCATTAAACGAGGTCCTTCAGGAAAACAAATGGGAAAATAAGGAGGTATTTCTTATCGATGATCGTTTGAATGCTTTGTTCAAGGATTTTGACCTCAACACTACCAAGAAAACATCAGAAAGTACTTATTTTTTTTCCACCTGCGAATATTTAATTGCTGATGACGGCTCATTGCTTATTTCATCAAATCAGATTGCAGAAAAAAAGCTTAAAGAATTACCTCCAAATTTTATCATCTATGCCACTACCAGTCAATTTGTTGAAAATATTGGCGAAGGGTTAAGAGGTATCAAAAATAAAAATAAGGACAAAATACCTACCAACATTACAACCATAAAACATTTCAAGACCCTAGAAGATAAAGACTTTCTTACTTATGGAAGCAGTTCAAAAAACTTATATTTGCTACTGTTAGAAGACTTATAAATGAAGGAATTAAGTACAAGAGCCATTTCCGGTGCTTTATATATCTCATTACTTATTCTTTGCATTTAT
>JBGTDZ010000005.1:0-9586 GCA_041748055.1 Aquaticitalea sp. | reverse complement strand
GAACTGTTTTGCCAATTCGTCTGTTCCAAATCCTGTGCTTACACAAAATGCTCCGATGAAATCTTGTTTCCCAGACTCTTTTGGAGCAATGAAATCCGCCAAAGCGATATTTGGAACTCCATCTCGCTTTTTGGATTGTTGGCGAAGGGTAAGTAAGGTTAACTTACCATCTGTCTCGCTTCTCGACTCCGCTCGAAGTGACAGTTCGTTTGTATCAACCTCGATGTCGTCATCATTAATTGTATTTGCCGGAAATAATCCGAAGATAGTTTTTGCTTTTAATAATTTTTCATCAAAAATTTGTTTCAGAAGCACTTTGGCGTCTGCAAATAATTCTGTGGCTTGTTCACCAACAATGTCATCAGTCAAAATATCTGGATATCGACCGTGCAAATCCCAACTTCTAAAAAATGGGCTCCAATCGATATAAGGTTCCAATACTGAGATTTCAAAATCTTCGATTACTTGGATTCCCAATTGCTTAGGTGTTGTGATGTCGGCAGAATTCCAATCAATTTTAAACTTATTTTTTCTTGCTTCTTCAAGTGAAACGTACTCCTTTTCTTTGGTTCTGTTGAGGAATTGTTCACGGAATTTATCATATTCTTCCCTGATTTGTTCCTTATAGATTTTATTGTCTTTTTTCAATAAATTTCCAACAACCGTTACCGCTCTTGAAGCATCATTGATATGAACAACCGTATGATTATAATTTGGCGCAATCTTCACAGAGGTATGTGCCCGAGAAGTGGTTGCACCACCAATAATCAAAGGAATATTGAGGTTTTTCTTTTCCATTTCTTTCGAGAGATAAACCATTTCATCCAAAGAAGGCGTAATCAGGCCGCTTAATCCAATGATGTCTACGTTTTCCCTGATGGCTGTTTCAATGATTTTTTCAGGTGGCACCATTACACCTAAATCGATAATTTCATAATTATTACATCCTAACACGACACTCACAATATTCTTTCCAATATCATGGACATCGCCTTTTACGGTTGCCATTAAAATACGCCCTGAAAATTCTTGCTTACCATCTTTTTCTGCTTCTATAAATGGCTGTAAATACGCCACTGCTTTTTTCATCACGCGAGCAGATTTAACCACTTGCGGCAAGAACATTTTTCCACTTCCGAATAAATCGCCAACGACGTTCATCCCAATCATTAAATGACCTTCGATCACTTCAATCGGTCGTGTACTTTCCAATCGAGCCTCTTCAACGTCTTCAATAATAAAAGCATCTAGACCTTTTACCAAGGCGTGGGTAATTCTTTTTTGAAGTGGTTCATTTCTCCATTCCTGAACAGCTACATCAACATCTTTTTTGTTGTCCTTTACTGTTTCGGCATAATCCAATAGACGTTCTGTGGCATCGTCCTTTCTATCGAAGAGCACATCTTCAACCAACTCCATCAATTCTTTATTGACTTCATCATACACTTCCAACATGGCTGGATTGACGATGCCCATATTCATTCCATGTTGAATTGCGTGATATAAAAACGACGCGTGCATCGCTTCTCGTACCGTATCATTTCCCCTGAACGAAAAAGATACGTTGCTGACCCCGCCGGAAACATTGGCAAAAGGAAGATTCTCTCGGATCCATTTGGTGGCATTAAAGAAATCCAAGGCATTTTTGCGATGCTCATCCATTCCTGTAGCGACAGGGAAAATATTGGGATCAAAAATGATATCCTGTGGCGCAAATTTGACAATGTCCACCAAAATTCTATAAGAGCGCTCGCAAATCTCTATTCTGCGTTCGTAGGTATCCGCCTGCCCATCTTCATCAAAAGCCATCACGATGACCGCAGCGCCGTAACGTTTGACCAATTTCGCATGGTGGATAAAAGCGTCTTCACCTTCTTTTAAACTGATGGAATTAACAACCGATTTCCCTTGAACGACTTTCAATCCGGCTTCGATAATTTCCCATTTGCTGCTATCAATCATGATGGGAATTCTGGAAATATCAGGTTCGGAAGCTATCAAATTCAAAAATTTCGTCATCGCATAGACACCATCCAACATGCCTTCATCCATGTTGACATCGAGGATTTGTGCACCGCCATCAACTTGATGTCTGGCAACCTCCAAAGCCTCATTATAATTTCCGTCTTTTATCAGTCTTAAAAACTTGCGTGACCCTGTGACATTGGTACGTTCTCCTACATTGATAAAATTACTTTCTGGGGTGACGACGAGCGGCTCTAATCCAGAAAGCGTTAAATATTTCTTACAGTCACCTTCAGCCATTATGCGAATATTTTTAATTTTCTTGGTTGATAATTTTTAGCCACATCAGCGATTGCTTTGATATGCTCTGGTGTCGTGCCGCAACAACCGCCAATAACATTGATAAGTCCGTCTTTTAGATAATCTTCAACCAAAATCTGCATCTCTTTTACGGATTGGTCATACTCACCAAAGGCGTTTGGCAAACCTGCGTTTGGATAAGCAGACGTGTAAAATTCTGTTGCGTTGGACAAGCGTTGCAAATAAGGTTTCAATTGTTCTGCTCCAAGTGCGCAATTGAATCCAACGCTTAATAACGGCACATGCGAGATGGATGCCAAAAACGCTTCAACGGTTTGCCCTGACAAAGTTCTACCGGAAGCATCTGTAATCGTTCCTGAAACCATGATTGGAATATCGAGATTGCGTTCTTCCTTAACTTCTTCGATGGCAAACAAGCAGGCTTTGGCATTCAAGGTATCAAAAATGGTTTCCACCAATAAGACATCCACACCTCCATCAATTAAGGCTTCTACTTGCTGTTTGTAGGCGATTCGTAATTCATCGAAGGTAATGGCGCGATATTCTGGTCGGTTGACATCTGGAGATAAACTTGCAGTTTTGTTTGTAGGACCGATGCTTCCAGCTACAAATCGTGGTTGATTTGGAGTGGCTTTAGTGAATTTTTCTGCAACTTCCTTCGCTATTCGAGCAGATTCAAAATTGAGTTCATAGACCAAATCTTCCATGTGGTAATCCGCCATTCCGATGGTGGTTCCAGAGAAAGTATTGGTTTCTACTATATCAGCGCCAGCTTCAAAATATTTGGCGTGTACTTCTGCTATCGCATGCGGTTGCGTCAATGATAGCAAATCATTATTTCCTTTTAAAGAATGTGGATAGTCTGCAAAGCGTTCGCCACGGTAATCTTCTTCTGAAAATTTATAGCCCTGCAACATAGTGCCCATTGCACCATCGAGAACGAGGATTCTTTTTTGAATTTCAATTTGAATTTTTGACATTTATTTTTGATACTATTATATCAATATGCCATCAGGAAAGTAAGGAAATTTTACTTTGGTTATCTGTCCATACACTTAGATGAAGTATATAGTAGAATTTAGCACCTTTCGGCCGCGGCGGAGGTTGCTAAGGCTTCATCGGGTCTAATCCCTCTGCCTTTCGTGATAACAATCAATACGGTTATGAACTGGTTGACAAAATAACATAATAAATGTATGATATACAATTTTATTGGAACAAATCTGACGATAAATAGCGATCGCCAATGTCACAAATTATGGCCACAATAATCCCTTTCTCTATTTTATTAGCCAATTTTAACGCTACCGTTACCGCTCCTCCACTACTCATTCCTGAAAATATACCCTCCTTAGTTGCTAATAATTTCGCGCCGGATATGGCTTCGGCTTCACTGACTTCATATATTTCATCAACCTTTGAACGATTGAATATTTTTGGCAAATAAGCTTCTTCCCATTTTCTAATTCCTGGAATTTTTGCACCGTCCTTAGGTTGCACTCCAACAATCGAAATGTTTGGGTTCTTTTCTTTTAAAAACGTTGAAACTCCCATAATAGATCCGGTAGTTCCCATTGACGAGACAAAATGTGTAACTTCTCCGTCGGTGTCCCTCCAAATTTCTGGACCGGTTGTTTTATAGTGGGCTTTCCAATTGTCATCATTGGCGAATTGATTAAGCATAAAATAGCCCTTCTCTTCATTTAATTGGATTGCCAAATCCCTTGCACCTTCAATACCTTTTTCAGAAGTGGTCAATATGAGTTCTGCTCCATAAGCCCGCATGGTTTTAATACGTTCTTCGGTGGAATTTTCTGGCATCACCAAAATCATTTTTAAATCCATTACTTGAGCGATGAGCGCCAGTGCAATTCCTGTATTTCCACTAGTGGCCTCTACGAGTGTATCACCTTTTTGAATGTCGCCCCGTTTTAAAGCTTCAGAAATCATATTGAAGGCTGCCCTATCCTTTACGCTGCCTCCAGGGTTTTGCCCCTCTAACTTTAAAAATAAGCGCACATCTTTCTTAATCAAAATATGGCTGGCTTCCACTAATGGTGTGTTACCAATAAAATCTAATATGGATTTTGCTTGAATCATTTTTTTCGTGTACTGATTTTTATTTTGGTCTGGTAAGATACTACTGAATTTGCCGGTATTGATTGTGTAATCCAAACATTGGCTCCAATAATACTATTGGCTCCGATAACAATATCTCCTCCTAGAATTGTGGCATTGGCATAAATGGTGACATTATCTTCAATTGTGGGATGGCGCTTTTCTGAAGATTGACTTTTTTTTATTTGCAAACCACCTAAAGTGACACCTTGATAAATCTTGACATTACTTTTGATTATTGTCGTTTCACCAATGACAACACCAGTACCATGATCTATAAAAAAGGATTCCCCAATGGTCGCTCCAGGATGAATATCAATCCCTGTGACACCGTGGACATATTCGGACATCATTCGTGCTATGATGTATAAATTTAATTTATATAGTTCGTGACTTAATCTATAAATGGCAATTGCTTGAAAACCTGGATATGCCAAATAAATTTCGGCTAAACTTTTACAAGCGGGATCGTTCATTTCAGCAGCAGTGGCATCCAATTCTATCCGTTGTTTTACTAATGGTAGATTCTGTAAGAACTTTTGCCAAATAGCTTCACCATTTTCGACCGATTGAGTAGAAGTCAATTTTAAAAACGTATGACGCAAACGATCCAATTCTTCAGTCTGCTTTTGTTGATCATCAAACAACGCATAAAACAAATGTTTGGTAAATACTGCTATTTCATCCTTTAAACGTAAATTAAAGATCATATATCATAACTGATTAAATAATGGATTGAACCACAGCTTTAGGTGATTCCTTTCGGGTGCCATCAAAACCATCTATTCCACTAACGGTTGTATATTTTAAAACATATTTCTTACCAGGATTTAAAATTTGGTAAGCTGACTGGCACATCAGTGTCGCTTCATGAAATCCGCAAAGAATAAGTTTCAATTTACCGCGATAGGTATTGACATCTCCTATTGCAAAAATACCTGGAATATTTGTTTGATAATCATATGTATCAACTTTTATTGCGTTTTTTTCTATTTCCAAGCCCCAATCTGCGATCGGTCCAAGTTTTGGGGACAATCCAAACAAGGGGATAAAATGGTCTGCCTCTAACCATGATTTTCCATCCGCACCTTCAATGGTAACGCCTTCGAGTTTCTGATTGCCATGCAATGCTATGACCTCAGCTGGAGTGATTAAATTAATTTTACCCAAAAGTTTTAGCTCTTGAACCTTTTCTACAGAATCCAATGCGCCCCTAAACTCATTCCGTCGGTGAATCAATGTAACTTCTGAGGCAACTTCAGAAAGAAAAACAGCCCAGTCCAAGGCAGAATCACCACCTCCAGAAATGATTACTTTTTTATTTCGATAGACTTCAGGCTCTTTTATAAAATAATCCACACCTCTATGTTCATAATAAGCTATGTTTTCAATTAAAGGTTTTCTAGGTTCAAAAGACCCTAAACCTCCTGCGATGGCAACGATAGGCGCATGATGTTTTGTGCCTTTATTTGTTGTCACTATGAAAGTGCCATCATCCAATTTATCAATCGTTTCTGCCCGTTCTCCCAAAGTGAAACCAGGTTTAAATTGCTTGCATTGCTCCAATAAATTTTTTGTCAAATCGCCTGCCAATATTTCTGGAAAACCTGGAATGTCATAGATTGGCTTTTTTGGATAAATTTCTGAACATTGCCCCCCAGCCTGTGGCAAAGCATCTATCAAATGGCATCTTAATTTTAAAAGTCCTGCTTCAAAAACGGCGAATAATCCTGTTGGTCCCGCTCCAATAATCAATATATCTGTTTTAATCATTTTATTTATTCATTAAGGTTTCGGTAATTTCATTCATTTTTTTCACTTTATATTCAAAATTACCTTTGAGGGTTTTTCTATAGCTATTCAAATTTTCTACAAGTGTGTTGATATCTTCAGGAATGACTTCTTCAAAAAATTGACGTAAGCGTTTGGCTGTAGTTGGTGATTTTCCATTGGTTGAAATCGCAATTTTAACATTGCCTTTAGTGACAACGCCTCCGAGATAGAAATCACATAACTCAGGAGTGTCAGCTACGTTTACCATTATATTCCTTTCTCTCGCATCATGGTAAATTTGTTCATTGACCATTAAATTATCAGTGGCAGCAATGACAAGATTTTTATCGCACAAAAAAGACACTTCATAAGATGTTTTTACCAATTGGATATTGAACTCTTTTGCGATTGTCTCTACCTCAATTTTAAAAAAAGGAGCTACCATGATGACATTGGCATTCGGGCTCGATTTTAATAAAAATGTAAGTTTTTCCAATGCCACATTGCCACCTCCAACAATTAATGTTTGAAGTTTGTGAAGTTTCAAAAATATTGGATATAAGTTGTTTCGTTCCATGTTATATTGTTAATAAATTTTTATTGACTTCGTTTTTTATCGAATTTAAAACTACCCTTTGACGCACTACTTCACCAATGACTATGATGGCTGGAGACGACAACTGCTTCTCTGAGACAATCCTTTGAATTGTATTGATAGTGCCAACACCGTAATTTTCAAATTGAGTGGTACCATTTTGGATGATGGCAATTGGAGTGTTGCCTTTCCCTTCTGAAGAAAAAATAGAGACGATTTCATCCAATTTTCCCATACCCATCAAGATTACAACGGTGGCAGTGGATTTTGCCGCCAAAGCAACATCAGCGGAAATTTTGTGTGATTTTGTTGTTCCCGTGATGACCCAAAAACTTTCTGAAGCACCTCGTTTAGTGAGAGGGATACCTTGATATGCAGGAACCGCCAACGCCGATGAAATACCCGGAACCATATACGTTTCAATTCCAAATTGCCTGACAAAATCAATCTCTTCGGCACCACGTCCAAAAATAAACGGGTCGCCACCTTTTAAGCGTACAACATGACCATGGGATTTTGCCCTGCTCACAATCAAATCATTGATTTGTTCTTGTTGATATAAATAACAGCCCTTGCGCTTGCCGACATAAATAAGTTCGACAGTTGGAGATGCGTATTGCAAAAGCGCTTCGTTGATCAATGCATCATACAAAATAACATCTGCAGTTTCAATCGCCTTTATGGCTTTTATCGTTATCAGTTCTGGATCTCCGGGACCTGCACCGACAACGGTTAGTTTTGGAATTTTCATTTTTTTAATTTTTTTTAAACTACAGTCACAATGGATCTTTCTCCATCCCGAAAAGTTCTCACTTTGGATAAAAAGCCTTCAGCATTATTGATATAGCTTTTTGCAAAAGCTTCCGTTGGAGCATTGGTATTTATTTGATAAATCAGCTCTGAAAAGGTCACTCCCAAATTCAGTTTATTGCTGGCTACAAATTCTGTATCAAATTGACTAATAATTCCAGCTTGTGTGTTGGTTGAAATATTCTCAGACAGCAATAAAGCCTTTGCCGAATTTACCATAGAACTATAAGCCAAGTAGATGGCATTGGAATACGCTGGACCTACCAAAGCTTCTCTCGCATTTTCAATTTTTTCTTCACTTTCCAGGAAAAGTGTCGCGATCAAATCGATGACCACGCCTGCACATTCTCCAATTCCAATCGCTTTTATATAATTTTCATTGGTTCCCCAATCAATAAAATCAATAGGAGTTAAATTGTTCACGTCTGAAAGGTCAGTGAGCATATTATAAAAATATTTTTCTCCCTGTATCAAGTAGTAATCAATAAAAGGCTTGCCCTGAGAATTTGCTTCATAGTCGTTAAGAATACGGCGTAAGGCTTCTGGACCTCTTCTGCTTGGAACTTTTACAACTTTATCTGCAAATACACCATTGCCGTTACCTTTGTTACCGCCTCCAAGAAGCACTTGAAGTGCGGGAGCCACCAACTTATCAGGCGTCCGAATGGACATGCCCTGAAACCCAATGTTGGCCATATTGTGTTGGCCACAGGCATTCATACACCCACTGATTTTTATTACCAAATCTTCATTCTCAAGATAATGTGGGAATTCAGTTTTTATAACGCGTTCAAGTTCTTCTGCAATCCCAGTGCTGCTGGCAATGCCCAGATTACATGTATCAGTTCCCGGACATGCCGTGATATCGACAGCTTTGTTATAACCAACTTCGGCACAACCCAATTTGCTCAGTTCTTGATAAAAAAACGGGATTAAATCTTCCTTTACAAAAGGAATCAAAATATTTTGTCGGAGCGTTAATCTGATTTCTCCTGCTGCATATTGTTCCACCAAATCTGCAAGCAAACGAGCTTTATCAGTGTAAAAATCACCCAACAACACTTTAATGCCAATAGCCACATATCCTGTTTGTTTTTGTGGAGTAACATTGGTTGATTTCCATAGGTTGTACTGTTCTTTATCTTTAATGTCAACTCTCGGAATCTCAACATTCACAGGGACTGAAACTGGAAATTCCTTATAAAGAATTGGTACAGATTTAAATTCTATGGCTTCTTGTTCCAATTCAATCAATTCATGAAATGCCTCCAAACCAATATCACTTATTAAAAATTTCATTCTGGCCTTCGCCCTACTTTTGCGTTCGCCATAACGATCGAAAATTCGTAACACACTTTCCATCACAGGAATGATTTTATCCGAAGGCAAAAATTCATACAATACGTCTGCATGCCGAGGTTGCGAACCCAATCCACCACCGAGCATCACTTTAAAGCCTCTTTCCTTATTTTCAAGTTTGGCGATAAACCCTAGATCATGCATGTAGGACAAGCCTGTATCTTCATCGGAAGAAGAAAACGAGACTTTGAATTTCCGTCCCATTTCTTGACAAATTGGATTTCGTAAAAAGAATTTAAACACAGCATCTGCATAAGGAGACACATCAAATGGTTCATTGACATCGATTCCTGCCGTTTCACTTGCCGTGATATTTCTAACTGTGTTGCCACACGCCTCACGTAAAGTGATGTCATCCCGCTCCAATTCGGCCCAAAGCTCTGGTGTCCTATCTAAATCGACATAATGGATTTGAATGTCCTGACGTGTTGTGATGTGCAATCTTCCTCTCGAGTAGGTATCAGAAACATCAGCAATACGCTTTAATTGTTGGCTAAAAACTTTGCCAAAAGGCAATTTGATACGAATCATTTGAACTCCTTCCTGTCGCTGTCCATAAATGCCCCGTGCCAACCTTAGACTTCTGAATTTCTCTTCGTCCACTTTTCCCGTTTTGAAAAGCTCAATTTTTTTGGCCAAATCAAT
>JBGTDZ010000004.1:0-5423 GCA_041748055.1 Aquaticitalea sp. | reverse complement strand
ATAAGGCTTTTTGAAGATACCAATATTGAGTTTATCGACAAAGGAATAACCATTTCACTACATAACATTAGTGTTCCCATGCCTATTGGGCGAAATCTAAATTTAATAATAAAGGAAGCTTTCACAAATATTCTCCGTCATTCGGGTGCAGATAGAGCATTATTTCAGGTTAACTACTCCAAAGATAGTGACCTGGGGATTGAAATTAGTGATAATGGAATAGGAATTGACACAACGATACATTATTTAGGCAATGGTCTTAACAATATGAATAAGCGTATAGGTAGGATTGGAGGAACCATTGAAGTTATCAAAAATCTAAATGGTGGCACTACGATTCTGATGAATATAAAAATCCCCCCTACGGAGGGATAATACATAGGGAATTTTTCGTCAATTTTGTAATGGTTTTTTTGGCTTAATAAGAATATGATATGGATGTAGAAGTTTTACTCATAGAAGACGATATGACGATTAGAGATGGGATTGCATTTTTGATTGACAATACAGATGGATTTAAGGTGATTGGTCAATATTCTTCCTATATTGAAGCCGCAAAATATTTAACTGATTTAACTCCTGACGTAATTCTCCTCGATATTGAGCTACCAGGAATGAATGGTATCGATGCGATAATTGAAATCAAAAAGAATTTATCTTCCACACATATTCTTATACTTACAGTATATGAAAACGAACAGTCCATTTTCAAAGCGCTTAAAAACGGTGCATCCGGTTATCTAACAAAGAGTGAGCCAACTGCCAAAATAATTGATGCCATTATTGAGGTCATAGAAGGGGGTGCGCCGATGAGCCCAGGCATTGCGAAGATGGTCATTCGCTCTTTTCAAAAAAATCTTAATTCACCTTTGACCAAAAGGGAAACGGAGGTACTTGAAAATATAGCTTTGGGGAAAAGCAGAGGCAAAATAGCAAATGAACTTTTTATTGACCTTGAAACGGTAAAGACACATATCAAAAGTATTTATTTAAAGTTGGATGTCAACTCAAAAGAAGATGCATTAAAAATTGCGAAGCGCAATAAATTTATATAAACAAATGAAAAAACACTTCATTTTTATTGGATTGATATTCTTGGTGTTGAATTTTCAGGCCCAGGAAAAAGATGGCATTAAGAAAACGATCCAAGACTTTTTTCAAGGGATGGAAAGTAATGATACAACCATGATTCGTTCTACTTTGCATCCCTTTTGCAAATTAAATACTATCGTAAAAAATAAAAATGAAGACTCTATGCTCATAGAAGAATCAGTACAAGAATTTTTTAAAGCGGTTATCAATGCCAAAGATTTTAAGGCAAAGGAAGAATTAGTGAGGTTTGATATTAAGATTGATGGCATGATGGCTATGGCCTGGACACCCTACAATTTTTATATAAATGATAAATTTTCCCATTGTGGAGTAAACCTTTTTACGCTTGTCAAAATAGATGATATATGGAAAATCACGGCTATAACTGATACACGGCGAAAAGAAGCCTGTAACTAGAGCCTTCCTCTGAAAAGGACATTCACTTTCCTGAAAAAATTACAAAAGACCATAGACTGATTAATGACTATAAAATATTTGGTAATTATATCCAGTCATAATGTTCTGACCAAAACGATTTGATTTTTATTAAAATCCCTCGAAAAGGGGGATAAATACCTTCAAAAGTAGAATTAATTTTAGCATAAAATTTCAATATGCGTAATATTATTTTTTGCTTTCTTTTGGCAACATTAATGATTGCCCCTTTAGGTTGTAAAAAAAAGAATCCCGTTGTCACTTCATATTTAGATGTTTCGGCACAGACCATTGCTTTTATTAATGTAAATGTGATTCCGATGGATAAGGAACAGATTTTGAAAAATCATACAGTACTGATTAGTAATGGTATTATCATGGATATGGGGAAGAGCGTGAAAATTCCTAAAAATGCTGAAATTATTGACGGAAAAGGCCAATACCTAATTCCTGGATTGGTTGATATGCATGTGCATTTGTTTTCTGACGGTGATGAATATCCCGATTCAATTGCAGAAGACGAATTGAAAATTATGGTAGCCAATGGAGTAACAACAGTCCGTTTTATGATAGGGACTCCAGAGCAGCTTGTTCTGCGCGAACGGTCTCAAAAAGGAGAAATCATTGCGCCGACTATTTATGCTGCCAGTCCACATTTGACAGGTAAAGAGCAGGGAAACGATTTTGTTGTACATACTGAACAAGAAGCGCGTGAAGCGGTTCGTGTTTCCAAAGCATCAGGCTACGATTTTATAAAAATCACTACGTTCATTGATGCCAAAGTTTATGAAGCAGCAGTCGATGAAGCCGTAAAACAAAATATTGCGATAGTAGGCCATGCTGACAGCCGATATGTTGGTGTAGAAAGAGCGTGGGAGGCCAAACAGCAAATTGAACATTTGGATGGATACTTGGAATTGCTGTTGGCAGATGATGCCCCGATGACAGGCTCTATTTCGGACTTATACATTTACGACCTTAAAAATTGGGAAAGTCTAGACTACATTGATGAAGCGAAAATTCCTGAGATCGCACGAAAAACCGTGGAGGCAAACCCATTTGTCAACCCAACACAACATTTTATGAAGAATACTTTTGGGCTCCCAAGAAGTGAAACATCGATTCGTAAACAACCCGATTTTAAGTTTTATCCAAGAGCTATTCAGGATTATTATATAAATTTTCATAATAAAGCAAAAATCAATGAAATTCCTCTGGAAAAACGTGCCAAGTGGGTAGAAATCAGAGAGAAGCTGATAAAAGCCATTTATGACGCTGATGGAAAAATAATGGCAGGTTCCGATACCCCAGAATTCCTATGGCTATACGGTTTCTCCTTACACAGGGAATTGAAAGCATTATCAGATGCAGGACTTTCAAATTATGCTGTTCTTGAGTCAGCAACAAAAAATCCCGCTATGTTTTTCGGAACGTTAGATAAAGTTGGTACGATTGAAAGAGGTAAACGTGCCGATATGATACTTTTGGATGCTAATCCATTGGACGCTATTTCCAATACTCAAAAACGCACAGGTGTTATGCTAAAAGGAAAATATTATCGACAGACAGAATTAAACCAATGGTTGGAAGAAGCAGCTCCAAAGATTTCAAATTCTTATCAGGGCAAATGATAAGCTGCTCAAGTCATTCGTTATAAACATAAATTTTATTATGAGGGATGTCAATTTAAAATTATTCGGTTTATGCGAATTTTAATGGCTTAATTTTTTTCTCTTTTTAGCAAAGTTTATGACATCGGAAATGGTTGGGGTTGGGATATGACGAGGGTGACATTAGTGGCTGAAGTGGATTTTCTCTAAATTGGAACCTATTCTGATTGATTATTGTAATACGAAATACAAAAAAATCCGTATTAAATGGAACAGGTAGATGGCAGACCGACAGTTCTATTTGATGAAATTGGCTATTAATTAAAAGAATCATTTAAACAGACCGAAAAAAGTAGAACAATCTTTTCGAGCATTTCCCAAAAATAAAAAATTGACCCTATGATAAATTTTAAGATTATCATTTTTGCATTTTGGTGTTGTTTGATGCTAATAAACAATTATTCCGTCGCACAAACCTCAATTAAAGAACCGCTAGATGCATCATTACTCCAAAAACTCCAGGAATATATGGATGAATGGCACAAAAATGGAGAATTTTCGGGAGCTACTTTAGGTATTTGTCTTGAGGACGGAAGTTGTTTTGCTCTGGCGACTGGATTTTCAGATTTGGAAAGTAAAGAGAAGATGAAACCAGGTGATTTAATGCTTGCAGGAAGCGTCGGAAAGACTTACGCATTGGCTACCGCTTTTCAATTGATTGGGGAAGAAAAAATAAATCTCGATGACAAAATTGAAAAGTATCTCGGTGCGGAAAAATGGTTTTCACGACTTCCAAACGCCCATGAAATAACTGTACGTCAACTGATGAATCATACGAGTGGGCTGATTAGATATGAATTCAAAGAGGACTTTACTAAAGACCTAACTACAAATCCCGATAAAGTATGGAAACCAGAAGAATTGCTTTCATATCTTTTTGACCAAAAAGCGCCATTTGAAGCCGGAAAAGGATGGGATTATTCCGATACAAATTATATCGTTCTCGGAATGATTATCGAGAGAGTGACTGGCAGAACATATTACGAAGAAGTGAAAACTCGAATTTTAAAGCCTTTAAAACTAAATAACACGAAACCGCAGGATAAAAGAAAAATTAAAGGATTGATTCAAGGTTACGCCGGAGATGAAAATCCCTTTGGCCGAAAGGATAAGGTTATCGAAAATGGCAAGTTCATCATCAATCCGCAGTTTGAATGGACGGGAGGAGGTATGGTTTCAAACTCTGAAGATCTTGCAAGATGGGCAAAATTGATGTATGAAGGCAAGGCGTTTGACTCATCTCTTCTGCCTGATATGTTTGATGGGGTTTCCGCACCCGGGCTTGGCAAAGAAGTAAAATACGGTTTGGGAGTTATAATTCGACCTACTCGTGCTGGGTTGAGTTACGGCCATAGCGGTTATTTCCCTGGTTACATGACAGATATGATGTATTTTCCAGATAACAAAATATCGATCGCGGTGCAGGTGAATTCGAGCGTTCCGAAAAATTTGGGGAAACCTCTCGGAAGAGTTTTAGTTGAATCGGCGGAGATTATATTTAACGAGAAATAAATTTTAATGAGTTTTGAGTTCCGCGTTTACGCGGCTGATTGCAACGAAAAAGCCTGCTGAAGCAGGGACTCCAAACGCTTGCTAAATTTTCATTCACTTTGATAGATTCGGCTGTATTCGACATAATTGCGCCAGAATTTTTCTAAGTCTTTTATTTCATCCGCCGTCAATTCCCTTTTCACTTTCGCCGGACTTCCCATCACTAAAGAATTTGCAGGAATTTTCGTATTCGGCGTAACGAGCGAACCGGCGGCGACAAGCGAATTTTTGCCGATTCGTGCGCCGTCCAAGATCACCGAATTTATTCCGATCAGACAATTCGATTCGACATAACAGCCGTGCAAGGTTACGCGATGACCGACTGTAATTTCGTCTTCCAAAACGGTCGGATGAGTTTTTGCCGAAACGTGAATCACGCTCGCATCCTGAATATTCGTCCGCTCACCGATGCGTATGTAATTAACATCGCCGCGCAAGATACAGCCATACCAAATGCTCGAATCTTTGCCGATTTCGACATCGCCAATGATAATAGCGTTTTCAGCGACGAAAACGCTGTCGTGAATTTTCGGCTGTTTGTCTTGAAAATTCTTTAACATTAAATTCAAACAGGATGGACAGCGATTGTCAGGATTTTTTTTAGATTTTGAAAATGAATTTTTAATTTGAAATTTCAAATTTGAAATTAAATATTTTTTATCCTGTTCATCCCGT
>JBGTDZ010000003.1:0-2754 GCA_041748055.1 Aquaticitalea sp. | reverse complement strand
GATTATGATGTATTTGCAAATCCGTATCCCGTAAGAAGCTATGGCATCAGCCATTTGGTTGAAGATGTATGGAACAACATTCCCTATGACAGTTTGTTGATGGCTAATAACCTTGCAGATATTAGTATCAATCCTTTCAATCCGTCCCAAGTATTTATAAGTTCATTTTTTAATGGACTTTTGGAAATCAATAATGAGGTGGCAACCATGTTATATGATCAAAACAACAGCGGCTTGGAATCTTTGGTTTTGCCAGGCTCAACTTATACCGATCTACGCGTCGGAGGTTCAGAATTTGACCGGACTGGGCTATTCTGGACCATAACCTCTTTGGTAATGCGACCACTTAAATCTTATAATCCTTCCACTGGGGCCTGGCAAGCCTATAGTTTTGAAGAAATTATCCCAGATCCGATCAACGATGAAACTGGTTATAACGAATTGGTACTGGACGCCAACGGAACCAAATGGGTGGCAAGTATTGACAATGGCGTCATAGGATTTAATGAAAACGCCGGTGATCCAAACATTAAAAGGCTTTTTAGCGAGGAACAGAATATGCCAACATTTGCTGTTAAATCCTTGGCCGTTGATAATCGGAATCAGTTATGGATAGGTACTTATCGGGGTTTGAGGGTATTATATAACACTTCTAACTTTTTAACAGATCCCAATCCGCGTGCCAGTGAAATCGTCATTGTGGAGGAAGGGGTACCAAAGGAATTGCTGGCTTTACAGTTCATTACGGATATTAAGGTTGATGGTTCCAATAACAAATGGATTGGAACCGATGATTCCGGGATTTTCTATTTTTCTCCCGACGGCCAGGAAACCATTTATCATTTTACAACCGACAATTCGCCCTTACCGTCAAACCAAATCAGGGACATATCAATCGATCCAGAGAGCGGTACGGTTTTTATTGCAACCAGTAAAGGCTTGGTATCTTTTTCGTCAGGAGGTTCCAAACCGCAAGAAGAATTGAGCGACGCGTTTGTGTATCCAAATCCTGTGAGGCCCGAATATAATTTGTTGGGTTCCAATAATCTGAATGACATCAACACTGGCGTAAAAATCAAAGGTCTTACTGAAAATGTCAACATCAAGATTACCGATATCGAAGGTAATCTGGTGGCCGAAGCACAATCCCGTGTCAACCTACGTACCTCCAGAGCGGGGTATCATTTCGCCATTGATGGCGGCACGGCCATTTGGAACGGGAAAAATCTGGGCAACAATGTTGTCGCTTCCGGAGTGTATCTTATTTTAATCAATGATCTCGATTCCTTTGAAACAAAAATCCTTAAATTATTGATCATTCGATAATTCCCAAAACAATGCGCCCATGTTAATTAAAACCAATGCCATTGTACTTTCAAAATTCAAATATCGCGACAACGACCTCATCGTAAAATGCTACACGAGCCAAAGAGGTGTGGTGAGTTATTTGTTGCGGGGCGTTCTTAAAAGCAGCAAGGGAAACGTTAAGACCGCCTATTTTCAGCCCTTGTCGCAACTTCAGATTGAAGAAGATTTTAAGGCCAATCAATCCCTTCAATTTATAAGAGAGGTAAAACTGAAAATGGTCTATAAAAGCCTCCACAGCAATATTCCTAAAAGTGCCATCGTCATGTTTTTATCAGAAGTGCTTGCCTCGGTTTTAAAGGAAGAAGAGCATAACGAATCGTTATATGACTATCTCGAAACTTCTTTGAGTTTGTTGGATGACGAAGCGGATTTTGTCAATTTCCATTTGCTGTTTTTATTGAATCTCACAAAGTATCTTGGCTTCTTTCCCGATGTATCAACAATTGCAAATCCATACTTCAATTTACAGACGGGTGCTTTTGAATCAAAACCCCAGAATTTATATACGGTTTCAGGAGACAACTTATCTGTCCTTAAACAGCTTTTGGGCATAAATTTTGATGCATTGAAAGCTGTAAAATTAAATTCAAAACAGCGGCAGTCGTTTTTAACGATGTTATTGTTTTATTTTGAATTGCATCTCGGAAATTTTAAGAAACCAAAATCCCTTGCAGTTTTTAACCAAGTATTTAACTGATAACCAGCTTATTCATTAATGAAAAAATCCCTCTCATTTGCTTTTTTCGTCTTATTTTCTATGATATTGATGGCACAAAAGGTTAAAATTGTGGAGCGCGAAACCGGTCTACCAATCCCTGGCGCGGCTGTGCATAATGAAAAGAAAAGCAAATACGCCACTTCCGATATTGATGGCATTGTCAATTTAAGTCAATTTTCCTCCGAAGAACCCATTTATTTTCAACATCTTTTCCATGTGTCCGCTGTTTTTACAAAATCAGCAATTCAGAAATCAGGCTGGGTCGTAAAATTGACATCCAAAGTTGAAGGTTTGGATGAAGTCGTCGTCTCAGCTTCAAAATTTGGACAGAACAAGCGCGATATTCCTCAAAAGATTATGAATATCAGTGCAAAGGACATCGCATTCTCCAACCCCCAGACAAGTGCTGATTTATTGGAAAGCACAGGAAATATTTATATTCAAAAGAGCCAATCGGGTGGTGGAAGCCCAATGATAAGGGGTTTTTCTACAAATAGGCTGTTGATTACCATCGACGGGGTCCGAATGAACAATGCCATTTTTAGGGGTGGAAATATACAGAACGTTATTTCCATTGATCCATTTACAATCCAAAATACGGAAGTAACACTTGGGGCAGGATCGGTCGTCTATGGTAGTGACGCCATTGGCGGCGTCATGAGTTTTTA
>JBGTDZ010000002.1:0-3345 GCA_041748055.1 Aquaticitalea sp. | reverse complement strand
GTCATGTAAGGCGCGTGGAGTGTGCTTCCCAATTCTTTCACCATTTTGTTGAGTTCGGCGTATTGCTTCCCAGTGGTTTTGCCATCTTTATCACTCATTATGCCCGCGACGGGAAGTGGGACGATTTTTTCATCAGAATCAGAAACAGCACAGATGCCGCCTTTGTTTTCAATCAAAAGATTCACAGCTCTGCAAATCATAACGTCCGAAACTCCAATTGCAATAATGTTATGTGAGTCATGTGCAACCGTACTTGCTATCGCTCCTTCTTTGAGTCCGAAGTTTTTGACGAATGCGATGGCTGGCTTTTCGTTGTTGTACCTATTGACGACAGTCATTTTCAGAATATCTTGTTTAATATTCGAAATCAGATTTCCGTCTTGGATGAAACTTTCTGAAATGATTTCATTCGTGAACAATTGATCTTCCAAGGCTTCAACGACCCGTATCTGTTTTGAAGTTGATTCAAACTTAAAATCGGATACTTCCTTTTTGTCCGTGTTGAAGTTGTTCAGATTTTTAAAGTTTACGGTGTTAATCAATGAATTTCCGTTCTCGAACACCAAATCTCCATCTATAATGGTTTGAAGCGTTTTAAAATCAATCAAATCTTCAACCACAATAAAATCAGCAGCATCGCCAGCTTGAAGTAATCCTACATCCAGATTGTAATGTTTTACAGGGTTGATACATGCCATTTGCAAGACCTGAAAGACATCTATACCTTTGGCAACAGCTCTTGCACACAGATTATTGATGTGGTGCAACAACAAATCATCCGGATGTTTGTCGTCACCGCAGAACATCATGTTTTCATAATGTTCCGGGATCAAATCCACCAAGGCTTCAAAGTTTTTGGCCGCACTCCCTTCACGAATCAGTATTTTCATGCCTTTTTGAAGTTTCTCCAGTCCCTCTTGATACGTGAAACATTCATGGTCGGTAGAAATTCCGGCATTGATATATTCAGTGATGTCATCTCCTCTCAATCCTGGGGCATGGCCATCAATTGGTTTCTTATAGTGTTTTGCCCAAGCGATTTTTTTCATGACTTCTTCATCATTGGATAAAACACCTGGATAATTCATCATTTCTGCCAAATACTTAATGTCGGGGTTTTCAAGTAAATTTTTAATGCCTTCAGAGTCGATAACAGCTCCTGAAGTTTCAAAATTGGTTGCAGGCACACAGGAAGGTGCCCCGAAATTGAATTTAAAAGGCACTTTTTTTCCATTCTCAATCATAAATTCCACACCTTCAATTCCAAGGACATTTGCGATTTCATGAGGGTCGGAAACGGAGGCAACAGTTCCATGTGTAACCGCCAAACAGGCAAATTCACTAGGGACCAACATGGAGCTTTCTATATGTATGTGTGCATCAATAAAACCTGGGAGAATATATTGAGTAATATTGTGGTCTTTCTCGACGATGGAAGTGATTTTTTTATTTTCTATGGTAAGTTCTCCCCTGAAAATACGTTTGTTTGGAATATCTACTATTTGGCCTTTTAGTATCATTTGGTGATTTCAATTTTCAATATGTCAATGGCATCAGAGGTTGCCTTAAAACGTTCATCAACGCGTCTTCCCATTACCCAAACGATATCATTATGAGAGCAAAGTACCCATGCGTTTTCCTTTTCGATCAAAGACAATTTCTCGTCCTTAAAATATTTGCTTAATTTCTTTTTTCCTGTCATTCCTGAGGGATAAAAATAATCGCCTTCTTTCCATTTACGGACTTTTAATGGAAATTTTAATTTGTCTTTATCCAAATAAATTTTATGAGCATTAATATTTAAAATCTCATCTACCTCCTCTATGGAGATAACGCCAATCGCGGTTTCAATACTTATATCAGATTTGTCAATTTCAAATGAACCCTCCTCATTTTCAGTTTGAATTTCTGTCAACAGCAAAAATTCTCTATCCTTAATCAATCGATGCGTCTGCGAAAATACTTGCTTGCCGGATTGTGCATCCAATAAATCAGCAATATCATTCCATTCCGTAAAATTGAAATCCTTCAACAATTCAAAGAGATAAGCTTTGGGATTGGAAAGTTTCTTTAACTTTTTAACATCCAATTTGATAACATCATCATCCACCGAAACTACTTTGTTCTGGATTTTTACGATGGCATCCTCCAATATCTGCTGACAGTTCTGCAGATTTGAAATTGTGGTGCTGAAATTCTGCAACAATTGTGGATTTATTTGTTTTAATGTTGGAACAATATCGTGACGTAACTTATTGCGGAGATACTTGTCTTTTGCATTACTACTGTCTTCTCTCCATTTTATGTTTTTTTCAATGGCATAAACTTCCAGCGCTTCCCTTGAAAATGGCAGCAATGGCCTGACAATGTTTCGATTCATTTCAGGAATCCCTGTTAAACCATCCAAACCAGTACCTCGTGTGAAGTTGATCAAAAATGTTTCTAGATTGTCATCGGCATGGTGGGCAGTGAGAATATAATCAAAATCCAAAAGTTCTGCCAAATCATTAAACCAATTATAGCGGAGTTCACGTGCGGCGACTTGAGTTGATAGCTTATTCTTTTTTGCATAACTTTCAGTTTCAAAGCTTTCGATGAAGAGTTCCAATTCCAAATCTTCGGCCAACCTCAAGACAAAATCTTCATCGGCCACGCTTTCTTCTCCCCTCAGATTAAAATTGCAGTGTGCAAGTGCTATATTCATGTTAGATTGCTTGCATAAATGTGTTAGGACCACGCTATCCAAACCACCGGAAATAGCGATGAGCAATTTTCCCTTTTTCAAAAACGGGAGTTGGGCTGCAATATGGTTAAAAAAATTGTTTAACATCACCCAAATATACGACTTTGACTGACTGGCAGAAATTGGAATGACAATTTTATAAAACCAAAAGTTATAGAATTACAACTTTAATTCATAACTTTAGAAATATCATTTTTTAAAACTAAACACATGGAAACGACAGGACCAACTTCAGAAAGAAAGGATTTTGACAGAAAAGTACTTTCAGTTGTACATCGTTTACATCCATATGTGAAACATCGGCTTTACATTGCTGAAAATGTAGGCATTCTACCAAAAAATCTTTACTGCTCCAACGGAGTCATTGACGACTGTATCATCAAATTATATGATAAAGGAATTGAAAATGATGCAGACGCTGATAGTATCAAACTGCAATTGTTTGAAATTGTTGATAATTATTTGGAAGAACTCTTTGTGAGAGAATCTTTCCATAAAAAAACAATCAGTACCAATACACTTTTAAAAGAAGAATTATATCGATTGGAAGAATCGTTTACCATTGATGCCGATGAGGACTATATGATGTTGGAAGAATTGGA
>JBGTDZ010000001.1:0-25019 GCA_041748055.1 Aquaticitalea sp. | reverse complement strand
TACCGAAGCGCGAATGCGTAAGATTTCGGAAGACATGTTGGCAGATATTGATAAAGAAACTGTTGACCATCAGCTGAATTTTGATGATACTTTGCTAGAACCAAAAGTGCTGCCTACACGAATTCCTGGATTATTAGTGAACGGTGCTTCTGGTATTGCGGTTGGTATGGCAACAAATATGCCGCCACATAATTTAAGTGAAGTTGTTGATGGCATCATTGCCTACATCGAAAATAACGATATTGAAATTGACGAATTGATAACCCACGTTAAAGCTCCAGATTTTCCCACCGGAGGAATTATTTATGGATATGATGGTGTTCGTGAGGCCTTTAAAACAGGCCGTGGCCGTATTGTGATGCGTGCCAAAGCCACTATTGAAGAAGTTCAAGGCAAGGAAACGATTATCGTTACTGAAATCCCTTATCAAGTGAACAAGGCAGAAATGATCAAGAAAACTGCCGATTTGGTAAACGAGAAAAAAATTGAGGGAATTTCGATGATTCGCGATGAATCGGATAGAAACGGGATGCGCATTGTTTATATATTGAAACGTGATGCCATTCCAAATATCGTATTAAATACCTTATATAAATATACCGCCTTACAATCTTCATTTAGTGTCAATAACATTGCACTGGTTAAAGGAAGACCTCAATTATTGAATCTAAAGGATATGATACTTCATTTTGTGGAGCACCGACACGAAGTCGTAGTTCGCAGAACGACTTACGAATTGCGAAAAGCTGAAGAACGCGCCCATATTTTGGAAGGTTTGATCATCGCATCTGATAATATTGATGAAGTCATTGCCATCATTCGTGCGTCTGCAAATGCAGATGAAGCCCGTGAAAAGTTGATGGTTCGTTTTGAGTTGTCTGAATTACAGGCGAAAGCAATTGTTGAGATGCGTTTGCGTCAATTGACAGGCCTAGAGCAAGACAAATTACGTTCAGAATACGAAGAGTTGATGAAAACCATTGAGGATTTGAAAGACATTCTAGATAAGAAAGAACGCAGAATGGAAATCATCAAGCAAGAATTAGCAACTGTAAAGGATAAATACGGAGATGAACGTCGTTCGGTCATAGAATATGCCGGGGGCGATTTAAGTATTGAAGACATGATTGCCGACGAACAAGTGGTCATTACAATTTCACATGCGGGTTATATCAAGCGAACGTCTTTGACAGAATACAAAACACAAAATAGAGGAGGGGTTGGACAGAAAGCCTCCACTACCCGAAATGAAGATTTCTTGGAGCATTTGTTTGTTGGAACAAACCACCAATACATGCTGTTCTTCACTCAAAAAGGAAAATGTTTCTGGATGCGGGTATATGAAATTCCAGAAGGAAGCAAAACTTCCAAAGGACGCGCAATTCAAAATCTGATTAATATAGAACAAGATGACAAGGTGAAAGCATTCATATGTACACAAGATTTAAAAGATGAATCGTACATCAATAGTCACTACGTCATTATGGCTACCAAACAAGGTCAGGTAAAGAAAACGTCTTTGGAACAATATTCAAGACCCCGCACCAACGGAATCAATGCCATAACCATCCGTGAAGATGATGAATTGTTGGAAGCAAAACTGACAACAGGCAATAGTCAAGTGATGTTGGCTCTTAAATCCGGGAAGGCAGTTCGTTTTGAAGAAGCTAAAACCCGACCAATGGGAAGGAATGCCTCAGGAGTTAGAGGTATTAGATTGGCTAATGACAAAGATGAAGTGATCGGTATGGTAACTGTTGAAAATCCTCAGGAAGAATCTGTTTTGGTAGTGTCAGAAAAGGGCTTCGGAAAGCGAAGTTACATCGATGATCCAGAAGATGGAGAAGCTGTTTACCGAATCACAAATCGTGGTGGAAAAGGTGTCAAAACCATTTCGATTACAGAAAAAACAGGACATCTTGTGGCCATCAAAACGGTCAGTGATGACGATGATTTGATGATAATCAATAAATCTGGAATTGCAATTCGAATGGCAGTTGCTGATCTGCGTGTCATGGGGCGCGCAACCCAAGGTGTTAAACTCATCAACTTAAAAGGGAACGATTCCATTGCAGCCGTTGCAAAGGTTATGAAGGAAGATGAACAGATTTTGGAATCTCTTGAAAATGATATAACTATTGATGGTTCCGATGGTTCAAACGAAGATGGCACAACTCTTGATATTTCTGATGACTCAAACAACAATTAACACTAATAATTAAATTTACTAAAAATGAAAAAACAAATCATCATTGCTTTGGCGTTTTTAATCACATCTTTTTCGTTTTCACAAAAGGATGAGTTAAAAGATGCAGAAAAAGCTATAAAAAATGGAAATTTTGCAGATGCAAAAGCAGCTGTATCCTCTGCAGAGCCTCTTATCGCTAATGCCGACAGCAAAACAAAAGCTTGGTTTTATTTTTTGAAGGGACAGGCCTTATACGCCAATGGTAATGCTTCAAATGAAGATATGAATCAGTCGATAGAAAGTTTTAATCAGGTTGTTGATCTTGAAAAGAAGGACGGAAAAGAAAAATATACAGGAGAGGTCAATGCAACTAAACAATTGATGTTGAACAAATTCTTGACCAAAGCAAATGATGCCTTGGAAAAAAAGAATTTCATAGAATCTTCCGTGGGTTTTGAAAAAGCCTACAGAATGTCACCCAAGGATACTATTTATCTATATTATGCAGCGTCGACTGCTGTTAATGCCCAAGATTATAAAACTTCACTCGGATATTACGAAGAGTTACGCGATATGGGATTTACTGGAGTGGAAATGGAGTACACAGCAGTTTTAAAAGAGACTGGGGAAGTAGAAAGTTTTGGTGGCAAACAGTTACGAGATCTGTCCGTAAAAGCTGGGACTCATATTTCTCCAAAAGATAAAATGTCAGAATCAAAAACTGGGGAAATCATTAAGAACATAGCACTTATCTATGTTAACAATGGAGAAAATGAAAAAGCGCTAGCTGCAATGAAAGCGGCAAGAGAGGCCAACCCTGATGATTTGAGCCTATTGTTATCTGAAGCCAATGTACAATTGAAAATGGGCAATAAGGAAGAATTCAGAAAACTTATTGAAACGGCGACTCAAAAAGATCCCAATAATCCTGAATTGCAATATAATTTGGGGGTTGTTGCTGCTGAGGCTGGTGATGTAGAATCTGCTAAAAAGTATTATGAAAAAGCAATATCTTTAGATCCAGAATATGCAGATGCATATAATAATATGGCTGTATTGATCCTGCAAAATGAACAATCCATTATTGAGAAAATGAACGCTTTGGGAACTTCTTCTGCTGACAATAAAAAGTATGACGAGTTTAAAGAGCAACGAACTAAATTATATGCTGATGCTGTTCCCTATTTGGAAACGACTATGAGAATTAGACCCAAAAATATAGAAGCAGCCAAAACATTGATGAATATCTACAGTGCACTTGGTGAAACTGCAAAATATAAAGAAATGAAAGATAAAATTGACACCATGCAGAGTGGTGAGTAAATCATTTCAAATTCCTAAAAAAAGCAACCTCTGGGTTGCTTTTTTTTTTATATAATTTTTTTGATGACCCTTAATTTGTGTGTGTGCATTCTTCTATCCACATTATAAATACCAGAATGGTCCAATCTGTCAATCCTCACTTTTCCATGGGCATGGATGATGTAATTGTCATCCATAATAATTCCAACATGTACAATCCTTCCTTCTTCATTGTCAAAAAAAGCCAAATCACCTGGCTCACTTTCCTCAATAAAACTCAAGGCCATACCCTGTGTTGCTTGCTGTGATGCATCTCGAAGAAGTTTATATCCATTGAGTTTGTACACCATTTGAGTAAATCCTGAACAATCGATACCAAATGGCGTCTTGCCTCCCCATAAGTAAGGGGCATTGAGATAGTTGAAAGCTGTTTCTATTAAATTCCCTTTATGTTTCACACCTTCTTCAAAATTTCCATCATGCTGATGATTTAACAATGACAAACCGTTTAATGTAGAACCTAAAGGAATGGTGTGAAGTTTGCCTTTTTCATCTTGAACAAATTCGACTAAATCAGAGGATAATTTTAAGGATGAATTTTTCAATGAATCGTAAGCTTCATGGGCAATCTCGGTATATTGCTTGTTGTCTATCCAGCCTTCATATTTGTCAAAAGCCAGACGGATTTTACTCCATGATTTGCGTTGTTCCAATACCTTAAAAAATTCACCATATAATACTTGAGACACTAATTCTGAAGTATCGGAAGGCTCTAATTTTAAAGGAACAATGCTTAAGTTACAGATCCCGTATTCCATTAATATGGATTAATTTCGTTCAATAACAATTGCCGAAGCTCCACCTCCACCATTGCAGATTGTAGCAGCACCTAGTCTCGCATTGTTCTGTTCTAATACATTCAGCAGAGTGATAATGATCCTGACACCAGAACATCCTAGGGGATGACCTAAGGAAACCGCTCCGCCATTGACATTAACGTTTTTATCAGTCAGTCCCAATAGTTTCATATTGGCCAGTCCAACGACTGCAAACGCCTCATTCAATTCAAAAAATTCAATATCATTTATTGAAATACCAGCTCTATCAAGCGCTTTAGGTAATGCTTTCGAAGGTGCCGTCGTAAACCATTTTGGCTCATGGGCAGCATCAGCGTATCCCTTGATGGTTGCAAGTGGTTTCAATCCTAATTCTGCCGCTTTTTCTTTGCTCATCAATACAACAGCTGCGGCACCATCATTAATTGTTGAGGCATTGGCCGCGGTTACGGTCCCTTCTTTGGAAAACACAGGACGCAATGATGGAATTTTATCTATAAACACATTGGTGTATTCTTCATCTTTTGAAACTATAAGGGGTTCTCCACGTCTTTGAGGCACTTCAACGGGGACTATTTCATTATCAAATTTGCCTGCATCCCATGCTGATGCTGATCGCTTGTATGATTGAATTGCATAAGCATCTTGTTCTTCACGGGAAACATTGTATTTGGTGGCACATGCGTCAGCACAAACACCCATAGCACTTTGTTCATACACATCTACCAAACCATCTATTTGCATACCATCTTCCAAAGTTGCAGTGCCAAATTTAGTCCCATTTCTAGCGTATAAATAGTGAGGTATCAAGCTCATGTTTTCCATACCACCAGCAACAACAATATCGGCATC
This sequence comes from Aquaticitalea sp., assembly GCA_041748055.1. Classification (GTDB taxonomy): domain Bacteria; phylum Bacteroidota; class Bacteroidia; order Flavobacteriales; family Flavobacteriaceae; genus JBPOFM01. Next base: position 19,841 of record JBGTDZ010000001.1, on the reverse strand, counting down.
ACCAAGGGCAATTGCCTGTGCGCCTTGCATAACGGCTTTCATGCCAGAGGAACAAACCTTATTGATTGTCGTGCAAGAAACCGTATTTGGAATGCCAGCATAAATTGCAGCTTGCCTCGCAGGCGCTTGTCCTGTTCCGGCCGGCACCACATTGCCCATAAGGACTTCGTCGACCAACTCTGGCTTTAGATTGATTTTTTCCAGCGCGCCTTTAATGGCAATAGCACCCAATCTGGGTGCTGGTATTGTTGATAAAGCTCCTAAAAAACTACCTATTGGCGTTCGTGCTGCAGATACGATGACGACCTCCTTACTCATTTTATTAAGTTTTAATTTTATGGTTTCAAAATTAATCAATTTTTAGTGGAATTTAGAAGGAAAAGTCGATTATAACCATATAAAAACCTTTATATTTATTACTTTTGAGAGTATAACTGAGCATCCCTGGAAATATAATACCTACTTTAATATCAAACAAGCAGGTAAAGGATTTTCGATACATTTCACTTTGCATTTTATAATAACTATTTGAGATAGATGAATGAAATAATCAATAATTGGTATAGAAATCATGCACTGATCTATAAGGTGCTTTTGTTTATTTCAACAACATTTTTAATTGTCTATTTATTTCCAAAAAGCGGAAAATTCAAGTACAATTTTGATAAGGGTAAGCCATGGCAATCTGAAAATTTGTTGGCCCCTTTTGATTTTGCCATTAAAAAATCGGATGAGGAATTAAAAAAGGAACGAGATCAAATCAACAAGAACAGCATGGTCTATTTTACCATAGATTCGAACCTTAAAAGCGATGTGTTGGAGAACTTCGACACAAAATTTAAGACGGTTTTTGAGGATATAGAGGTTGACAAGAGGAAACTGTTTAACGCAGGAAAAGCAATTCTGAATGGTATTTATGAATTCGGCCTCCTAGAAGAAAACAATAACTATGCACCCGATAAAAAGGTTACACTTCTTGAAAACCAACAACAAAAGGAAATTGTAACTTATAATCAATTGATGAAAACTGAGATGCTGAGGCCATATTTGGAGAAAGCTATTGATGATAAAGGGTATACGGATTATAAAACCCTGTTTTTATCACTGTTTTTTGATGTCATAAAACCCAATCTACAACTCAACAAATCTATTACCAATAATGCACTAACGGAGGAGCTCAACAACATATCACCTACAAGGGGAAGTATTGAAAATGGCACACTGATCATTTCCAAAGGGGAGTTGGTTGAAGGCAATAAATTTGACATCTTAAAATCTTTGGAAGCCGAATATGAATCGCAGGTTTGGAGTAAAAAGAATTACTTGTGGGTAACCATTGCCTATATCATTTTGGTTTCACTTTGTTTGCTGATGCTGCTGCTGTTTTTACGAAAATATCGAAAAGAAGTGTTTTTGGACAATACAAAAGTAACTTTTATATTTTTCAACGTTTTCTTCATGGTCTTGCTCACCACGATAATTATCGACTACAATTCTAAATATGTATATGTAGTTCCATTGTGTGTTCTGCCACTTGTGCTGAAAGCATTCTTTGATGCCCGTTTAGGCCTCTTTGCACATGTATTGACTGTTTTACTATTAGGCTTTATCGTTCCAAACAGTTATGAATACATGTTTTTACAGGTTATTGCAGGAATTGTCACCATTTTGACGGTTTCAGAACTTTATAAACGTGCCAATTTATTTATCTCGGTAGGGCAGATAACCTTGGTTTACATTATTGCGTATTTTGCTTTTTTTGTGATTCACGAAGGAAATATCTTGGAAATAAAGGTAGAAACTTTCGGATTGTTCATCCTTTGTGGCTTGGCAACTTTGTTTGTACAACCTTTGATTTATGTGTATGAGAAATTGTTTGGATTGGTCTCGGATGTTTCACTTTTGGAATTATCGGATACCAATACAAAACTTCTTAAAGAGCTTTCCGATAAGGCTCCGGGAACTTTTCACCATTCATTGAATGTCGCCAATTTGGCTGAAGCATCTGCCAACGAAATTGGTGCAAATGCCATGTTGGTGAGGGTAGGAGCATTGTACCATGATATAGGGAAGATGAAAAACCCGACCTACTTTATCGAAAATCAATCCACGGGCCTCAATCCCCATGAAGAATTATCCTCAAAGGAAAGTGCCGCCATCATCATTAATCACGTCATTGACGGAATTGAAATAGCAAAGAAAAACAACCTGCCGGATAGGGTTGTCGATTTTATCAGATCCCATCACGGAACGAGCGTTGTATATTATTTTTTTATGAAACAAAAGGAATTTCATTCCTTGGCTACAGATGAAGACTATCGTTATCCGGGTCCTAAACCATTCAGTAAGGAAACAGCCATCTTGATGATGTGCGATAGTGTCGAAGCAGCATCCAAAAGTTTGAAAGACCCATCCTCGACCAAAATCAATCAATTTGTGGAAACCATCATCAACAAACAAATGGAAACCGGACAGTTTTTAAACGCCAATATTACCTTTAAAGAAATTGAATCCATTAAGAAAATACTAAAAAGGAAATTGGCCAACATCTTCCATTTGAGGATTGAATATCCTGAATAGAAATTAGCAGATAAAAAAGTAAAAAAATAGTTGTGTTCTTTGTAATGAAAACTTACATTTGCAACCGCATTAAAAATGACGTTCTTTATATAATAGGAGAGTTGCCAGAGTGGTTAATGGAGCAGTTTGCTAAACTGTCGACGGGTAACTGTCGCGCGGGTTCGAATCCCGCACTCTCCGCAAAATAGATAACCATTTCGGGGTATAGCGTAGCCCGGTTATCGCACCGCGTTTGGGACGCGGAGGTCGTCACGCTTGAGGCGTGACCACCCAATTTAGATTATGGATTATACTGAGTACATTTTTTATAGCCAAAAACGTTCACGATATTATGTAGGACACACTGATAATATCAAAAATAGATTTGAAAGACACAACAAAGGTTTAGTTCCTTCTACCAAAACAGGGTTCCGTGGGATATGGTTCATACTAAAAGTATGGAATCGAGGTCGAAATCGATGATTTTGGAGAAATCAATAAAGAAAAGAGGAGCTAAACGATATTTTGATGATAACCAATTCGGGGTGTAGCGTAGCCCGGTTATCGCGCCGCGTTTGGGACGCGGAGGTCGCAGGTTCGAATCCTGCCACCCCGACAATAAGGAGGTCGTCACGCCCAAAAGCGTGACCTCCCCGACAAAAAAGTTTTTAAAACTCTTTACATTCAGAACAACAATTGTTCTTGAATGGTCGCATAGCTCAGCTGGATAGAGCACCTGCCTTCTAAGCAGGCGGTCGAAGGTTCGAATCCTTCTGCGATCACGAATAAATACTATGCCCCAACGTAAAATCAAGCTTGCTTGAATTTTAAAGGTGGGGCCTAGTATTTTCAACGCGGAGCGTTGTAAGGAAATATAATCCTTCTGCGATCACAATATATAAGTTGGCTTTCGAGAAATCGAAAGCCTATAATCTTTTTTTTAAACCTAGCGCACAAAGAGCATGCCGCTAAAAAGAGTTTCATTTAACTTTTTTCTTAACTTTTTTCAACTTCACCTCCTCAATATCTGCCTCAATCTTTTCTTTCTTCAACCCAACCCTTACCAAGCCGAATATACTCATGTAAACATTGGCAATCCATACCAGTGCAAAACCTCCAATTAGGTATCCGCGCCAGTCATCAAACAATAAATGATACCGAGTAAGAATTAAAAAGGCAAGGGTAATATAATGGCTGAAACAATACTCGCAAGTAAATACATAATAGAATTTGCGTTGTAATAATGTTTTACTGGATTTGGATTTTTTCAAACAGAACTCTCTTGGTTCCTTAAATAATTCTTCGTGTGTTATTGTCCATGCAATGCAGGCTATGGGTAGTGCGAGTAAAAAAAGATAGGCAATTTGTTCTGATAATTGCATCGTATCTAAAATTAAGGTTTAAATTAATATTTGTTTGGTTGAAGTTTACACTGTCTCCCAAGGGTTTTTATTCCGTAACAATTATTCCGTCAGCCATTTCTTTTTTGTTTGGTTTCTCAAACCAACTTTCCATAAAGTCAAAATTTTCCTTACTTACTTCAAATTCGAACGTTTCTCCTTTTTCATTATTTCTTTTCATCACTCTCAAGAGCCGAGTTTCTTTTGAGATATCCAGGAAATGAATTTTTATATTGTATCCATTTAAATACGCAAATTTCCTGAATTTTTCTCTGTGCTCAAATTTTGAAAGACCTAAGTCAAGAATGGCATCAATATTTCTGTTTTCCAATTGTTTAACTAATTCCATAATGATTTTTTCCGCCCTATCAATTCTTTCGAGAAACCATTCGAGTCCGTCATCAGGTTTTTTGTCAGCTAGAAATAGTGAGTTATTCCACTTGTCAATTGAAAAAATTATTCCGTTCGTTTTTCTTTTCAATTCTGTTGAATATGTTGTTTTTCCAGACCCTGTATTTCCAACAATTAAATGTATCATTTTTCCCAAATGTCTTGTCTTGTAGTATGTCTATAGTTTAAAATGAATTTTATGATGATAATTCTATACCCTATCTGAATCACACTATATAAGCATATACACCAGAATACATACTACATTAAATAAACAACATAAATTTAGAAATTATTTGTGAAAGTCAGTCAATTTACTATAATTGGTTTTATACATCAATTGATTTTCAGTAGAATACATAACTTCTAAAATATCTTTTCCAAATTATGCTTATTCCTATTTTTTGGACGAATCGATTTTGTTGGTTTTAATTTCGTACTGACGGTTTTGGTACTCTTGGCACATTGATTCAAAGTTTTCAGGATGTACTGTTCGGAATTTATGTTCTTCTTGTGGTATTATTTCCACCATTTTATCAATCATCCCTTGCGGGTCAAATTGACTCTTTGCCATTGCTTTTGCAGCTTTTTCAAGATCTTTTTTTGATGTATAATGTAAGTCTTCATCAAACCATTGTTTGTAGGTATCGTACATTCTATCGTTGAAGCCAGTGTCAAATGGCCCCGGATTAATGGTGGCTACCGTAACCCCAAAAGGCTGTAGCTCATCTCTTAAACATTGCGCGATTGCTTCCAGTGCATGTTTGGATGCATTATAAGGGCCCAGAAAAGCACTGGTAGTGAATCCTGCTACAGAAGATATGAATATGACTTTACCCTTGCCTTTTTCCACCATTCTTCTAATGAATGGTTGTGAGAATTCCAAGGTCGAAAAAGTGTTGGTTTCCATAACCTCTCTTATGAGGGTTACAGGCATTTCGGCCAATGGTCCCGTATACCCTATTGCGGCATTATTCACCAAGATATCGATATCGTACTGCCACGCTTTTTCACAATCGATATCATCTAAAATATCAAGTTTTATCAACTCGATATTTTTTTCGAAATCGGTATCCTTGAATTCTTCTATACATCGCGACATTTGCTCCCATGTATGGACTGCGGCAATAATCTTGTGGCCTGCTTTTGCAAGCCCAATGGTAGTCCCTTTTCCTAGTCCTGAGCCCGCACCTGTAATGAGTATTGTTTGCTTTTTCATCAATATAATATTTTAAATATTTCTTTAAATTTAAAGGTTTAAAATTTTATATTTGACTCAATACAATGATCGTTTAGCTCAAATCCATTTTATTAAACATAAGGAATGATGAGATTTTTTTTAAGTGTGCGAGATGTTTATTAACTGGTAAACATAATTAAACTTATTACTCTAATTTTTAGCAGACTCCCCATACCAAAAAAGCAAACCTGTGATATAGGATTACTTTTCCATCTTTAATAGTCTATATGTAATCTATTCAGGTTTTTCCATCGTCGCATCCCTAGCCAAAGGCACATCGTCGGGGGCGTTACCCAAATATTTATCAAGGTTGAACAAGGATTCGTTAGAAGCTTCAGGTCCACCTGCAATTTTTAGTTTGTCCAATAAATCCATTACCAATTTCTCTTCTTCTATCTGTTCTTTGACAAACCATTGTGCAAAATTATAGGTGGCCCAGTCCCGTTCTTCGAGCGCTAGATTCACAATTTCATAGATAGCGGTGGTATTATCCACTTCGTGTTTAAAAGTTTTCTCAAAACAGTCCTGTAAGTTTTTTGGATTTTTTTGGGGCGCCTTGATGGCCTCCAGCTTCACTGTGCCACTTCTTTGCATGATATAAAGTATTACCTTCATCATGTGATTGCGTTCTTCCCCAGCATGTCTAAAAAAATAATTGGCAATGCCACCATAGCCTTCCTTATCTGCCCAGCAGCCATACGAAAGATATATTTGAGCTGCTTCGGCTTCTTTGGTTACTTGGGAATTTAAAATAACCTCAATTTTTTTAGATAATCTATTGGTGTCCATGATTTTTAATTTAGCTGTAATTTAAGAAATAAGTTAACAGTTTTCAAATAGTTTTTTTCTTTATTTTAAAGAACATCCAGAGAATCGTTTGAGTCAGCTGATATCCTTTTGCGCTATTAATAAATTCGATAGAAGCACTTCGAAAATATAATGTTCACTATTTTTGAGTATTGATTAAACAAATAATAAATTAAAACATAGAAAGATGAGCAAAGACAATTTATACAATGACGAGGCCAAAAAGAAAATCAAGGAAATGGCTGAAGACATCGATTTTACGATGATGGCTACCAATCTTAAAAAAACACCACTTCACATGATACCAATGAGTACCAAAAAAGTGGATGAACATGGTAATATTTGGTTTTTAAGCAATAAAAATAGTACACACAACGAAAATATTTTGGAAGATTCCAATTTGCACCTTATTTATGTTGATAAAGGGGATATGAAGTTTTTGAATGTTTATGGTTCAGCAACTATTACCACAGATAGAAATATGATTGATGAATTGTATGGGAAATCAGATGATGCTTGGTTTGATGGGAAAGACGACTCGAATATTACAGCCATTTCTGTAAAACCAACAGAAGCTTTTTATTGGGATCCAAAAAACAACAAGTTGGTCACGTTAGTCAAAATGGGCGTTGGGGCTATCACAGGCAACCAACCTGATTTAATGGATCAGGGTTCTATAAATTTATAATCTAAAAGCTCGAACTAAGAATTCGAGCTTTTAAATATTACCCCTAAAATAGGTATTAACAATAAATTATCTCTAATTTTAGATTTCATCCTCATCAATTGAAACTGATAAAATTCACTAATAAAGGTATCTATTGCATCCCTGGCAAGTTCTACTTAGATCCATGGTTGCCAGTAGATTATGCTGTTATTTCGCATGGCCATGCCGACCATGCACGATATGGCATGAAGTATTATCTATGTCAGGAAGATTCCAAAGCCATTTTAAAACATCGCCTTGGACAGGACATCAATATAGAGACTTTGCCTTATAATATTCCTAAACAAATCAATGGTGTATTGGTTAGTTTTCATCCTGCCGGTCATGTGATTGGTTCTGCCCAAATCCGTTTGGAATACAAGGGGTTTGTAGTGGTTTTCACTGGTGATTATAAAGTGAAGCATGACAACCTAACAATTCCTTTCGAACCCATAAAATGCCACGAATTTATTACTGAAAGCACCTTCGGACTTCCTATTTACAATTGGGTGTCAGAAGCCGAGATTCAGAAGCAAATGATCGATTGGGTGATGAAAAATAAGGACCAAAACAGAACAAGTGTTTTTATTGGTTATTCTTTGGGAAAGGCACAGCGTATTATGAAACTTATGGAAGGTGTCGATCAAATGTTTGTTCACAGCGCCATTCATAATCTCAACATTGCTATTGAGAGTTCTGGAATTATTTTGCCCAAAACGGATTTATTAAGCTATGATTTCAAGAAAGAAGATCTACAAAATAAAATTGTCATTTTACCTCCTGCTTTATTGGGTTCAAAATTGCTCAAAAGAATTCCGAATGCAGCCACAGCGATCTGTTCTGGCTGGATGCAAATTAGGGGTAATAGACGTTGGAAAGCAGTGGATGCCGGTTTTGCGGTAAGCGACCATGCCGATTGGAACGGTTTGTTATCGGCAGTAAAAGCTACCGAAGCAGAGAAAGTTTACGTGACTCACGGCAGTCAAGCTACCTTTTCAAAATACTTGAATGAAATAGGAATTCCTTCCGCAGAAGTTAAGACAGAATACGGAATGGATGACACCGATGAGGAGATAATACCTAAACTGGTGGAAGCTACATGAAACACTTTTCAGAGCTTATCAGCGCCATAGAAATCACCAATAAAACCAATGCCAAAATTGCTGTACTGGTTGATTATTTCAATGTAGCTTCAGATAAGGATAAACTTTGGATCATCACTTTATTTACTGGAAAGCGACCACCCCGCCCCGTCAGAACTGCCTCGATGCGTCAATGGTGTATGGAAATCACCGGCTATCCCGAATGGTTGTTTTTGGAAAGCTACAGTAATGTGGGTGATTTGTCAGAAACTATGGCTTTGATGCTTCCCAATCCAACACATCACATAGAAAAAACCTTGAGCGTTTGGATGTCCGAATTGATAGCTTTACGACCGAAATCTGAAGAAGAGAAAAAGGAATATGTTTTAAATGCGTGGTCAGGACTGCAAATGCAGGAACGATTGATTTTCAATAAATTGATCGGCGGAAGTTTTCGTATTGGGGTTTCCAAAAAAACATTGGTCAACGCTTTGTCAAAATATTCAGGTATAGACGCAAACCAATTGATGCACAGTATCATTGGCAATTGGGATATCAATTCGATTGGTTTTGAAGATTTGCTCCATGGCAAACACATCAATTATGACAATTCCAAACCTTATCCGTTTTGTCTGGCTTATGGACTGGAAAAGGAATTGCAAGAATTGGGTGAACTCAAAGATTGGCAAGTGGAATATAAATGGGACGGCATCAGAGGGCAAATTGTGAAACGTAATAATGAAATTTTCATTTGGTCAAGAGGTGAAGAGTTAGTTACTGGCCAGTTTCCTGAACTTGTGGAAAATTTATCCCTTTATGAAGAAGATTTTGTCATTGACGGTGAGATTTTAGCTCTCAAGGACAATTCGGTTTTGCTGTTTAACGATCTACAAAAGCGCTTAAATCGAAAAAATGTGAGCAAGAAAATGATGGAAGATATTCCGGTTGGTTTGTTTGTGTATGACATTTTGGAATTTAACGGGGAAGATCTGCGCAGCAAACCATTATCTTTTCGCCGAAATTTGCTTGAAAAATTACTGAATTCCAAGCCCAATTCAAATACGATCATTATTTCAGAAATCATTGAATTCAAGAAATGGAACGAACTGAATGCCATTAGAAATCATGCCCGGGAATTTAATAGTGAAGGTTTGATGTTGAAACAAAAAAATTCATCTTATCACACAGGTCGGAAAAAAGGCGATTGGTGGAAATGGAAAGTAGATCCGTTGACAATAGATGCCGTCATGATTTACGCGCAAAAGGGGAGTGGCAGGCGTAGTTCCAAATACACAGACTATACATTTGCCGTTAAAAAGGATGATGGTTTTGTGACAGTAGCCAAAGCTTATTCGGGATTGACAGATAAGGAAATCACTGAAATTTCGCGTTTTGTCAACAAAAATGCCATTGAGAAATTTGGGCCAGTAAGAACGGTCAAACCAGAGTTGGTGTTTGAAATTGCTTTTGAGGGCATTGCATTCAGCAATCGGCATAAATCTGGGGTGGCATTGCGTTTTCCACGTATTCTGAGGTGGCGACGCGATAAAACCGTTGCCGATATCGATACCATTGAACAAGTCAAACAATTAATTACCGACCCAGTTTGAAAAATCTTCAAGAGTCCCAAGGTTTTGAAATTGTTGAGAAATGGATGCAAGGGAAAGGGCAAAACCCATTCGATTTTCAACTTCAAACTTGGAACGCCTATCAAAATGGTTATAGTGGCACGGTAGTGGCGCCAACAGGTTTTGGAAAAACCTTTTCGGTTTTTTTGGCAGTAGTTATCGATTATCTCAATCGGCCAGAGGATTACAAAAAGGGCATGAAACTGCTTTGGGTAAGTCCATTGCGTTCTCTGGCAAAAGATTTGGCAAAAGCCATGAACATTGCCGTAGAAGAAATCGGTTTGGACTGGACTGTGGAAGTCCGCAACGGAGATACCCCACAAAAAGATAGACGCCGTCAAGAGCGGTTGATGCCTGACGTATTGTTGACCACGCCAGAAACACTTCACATCCTTTTCTCCCAGAAGAACAATTCCAAATTCTTTAAATCCATAAAATGTTTAGCTGTAGATGAGTGGCACGAACTATTGGGTTCTAAACGCGGTGTATTAACGGAATTGGCACTATCCAGAATCTTATCAATTACGAATAAGATTCAGATTTGGGGAATTACCGCAACCATTGGAAATTTAGAGGAAGCACAACAAGTTTTGATTCCTTATGATATTTTAAAAACAAAGATGATTGTTGCCAAAGAAAAAAAGAACATAGAAATTATTTCGGTCTTGCCAGATGAATTAGAGGTATTGCCATGGGCAGGACATATGGGCGTAAAAATGGTGTCTAAAATCATCCCCATTATTTATGCAAATCATACGACCCTGATATTTACAAATACCAGGAATCAATCTGAAATATGGTATCAACAAATTCTTAAAACAGAACCCGATTTGGCGGGACAAATAGCGATTCATCATGGATCGATAGATGCCGAATTGCGCAATTGGATTGAAGATGCACTGTCTGATGGACTTTTAAAGGCTGTGGTGTGCACTTCCTCTTTGGATTTGGGTGTGGATTTTAAACCCGTGGATTGTGTCATTCAAATAGGTTCGCCAAAAGGCATTGCACGGTTTATGCAACGTGCTGGTCGCAGCGGGCATTCACCTTATGAAACATCAAAAATCTATTTCGTGCCGACACATTCTTTGGAATTGATTGAGGCTTCTGCCTTAAAGCAGGCTGTAAAAGATAAACGCATCGAAGCTCGTGAACCGATGGTATTGACTTTTGATGTATTGATTCAATATATGGTGACCTTGGCTGTGGGTGAAGGGTTCCGTTCAAAAGAATTATTTGAAGCAATCCAAAAAACACATGCATTTCATTATATGACGGAAGATGATTGGCATTGGGCCATTCAATTCATCACTGAAGGGGGAAACACTTTAAAATCTTACGAAGAATATCATAAGGTAGTGTTAGATGAAGATGGATTGTACAAAGTAAAAAGTAAGCGAATCGCTATGTATCATCGCATGAACATTGGTGCCATTGTGAGTGACGCGATGCTGAAAGTGAAATTCTTTTCGGGCGGATATATTGGGATGGTAGAGGAATACTTCATTTCAAAACTGAAGCCCAATGATCATTTTATTTTGGCAGGTCGTGTGTTGGAAATTGTGACCATTAAAGATATGACGGTTTTGGTCAAGCGTAGTAAACGAAAATCAGCAATTACACCAAGTTGGTTGGGTGGACGCCTGCCATTATCATCATATTTAAGCCAATATTTACGAGAGAAATTGTCTGAGTCTTTGCATCCAAAAACCACCGAAAAAGAACTGAAATTTTTACATCCCTTGATTTCCCGACAGGCTGAGCATTCTCACATTCCAAAAAAAGACGAGCTTTTGGTGGAGTTGATTGAAACAAAAGATGGCCATCATATATTTATGTATCCATTTGAAGGGCGTTTGATCCATGAAGTCATGGCAGCCCTTATTGCCTACCGACTAAGTTTAATCAAACCCTTGACCTTTACCATCGCCATGAACGATTACGGATTTGAGCTGTTGAGTGATCAATCAATTCCGTTGGATGAAAACAACGTCAAGACTATTCTCTCAAAAGAAAATTTGATGGAGGACGTCATTGGTAGTATCAATGCCTCCGAAATGGCATCTAGAAAGTTTCGTGACATTGCGGTTATTTCGGGTTTAGTGATTCAAAGTCAACCTGGTAACCGGAAGAACAATAAAAGTTTACAATCTTCCTCTGGACTTATCTTTCGGGTTTTGGAAGATTATGAGCCGCAAAATTTGTTGTTGCGACAAGCTTACACAGAAGTATTCAATCAACAATTGGAAGAAGTAAGGTTAATAGAAGCCTTTGAACGAATTTCCAAAAGCAAAATAATTCTTAAGTTTGCAAATTCTTTCACACCTTTGAGTTTTCCAATTAAAGTGGACAGTTTGAGACAGTCCTTGACCAGCGAAGATTTGGACCAACGCATCAAGAGAATAAGGGATGAGGTGATGAAACAAACACAAATATGACCATAATAACCCAAGATATTTCCTGCAGCCACGAAATTCTAACTTTGACCAATCAGCGAGCCTTGGTCTGGCAACGGGAACAGGCTTTGGTGGTTTCTGATTTGCACATTGGTAAAACCGCACATTTCAGAAAGGCGGGGATTGCGATTCCTTCGGCCATCCTTCAAAATGATTTGAGCAGATTACAGTTGCTCATAACGCATTTTAAAATTAAAACCGTTCTTATTGTTGGAGATTTGTTTCATGCAGGAAAAAATAAGGACATTGAACTATTTCAAGGTTGGATGCAAGATTTTTCCACCTTAAGTTTTGAACTCATCAAAGGAAATCACGACCGACTTTCAAACGCCTTTTACGAATCCTTGAATATTATAGTGCATTCCAAATACAAGGAAATTTTACCGTTCAGGTTTGTACATGATGCCACCCATTGCAATGATGAGACCTTTTGTATTTCCGGTCATACCCATCCCGGAGTAATTATTAATGGCCGTGCGAAACAACGTATAAAATTGCCATGTTTTGAAATCAGTGATAGGCAATTAATCCTTCCAGCATTTAGTGAGTTTACAGGATTGAATACGCAATTAACTTCCAAAAACGCAGTTTGCTACGCATTTACAAAAAACAATGTATTTAAGGTATAAAATCTATCTAATGCGCACATCAACTACTATTAATTCGTTTATATTTATTTTTTAAATTTATAATTATGAAAAATTTGTTCAGAGCTTTATTGGCAGGTTGGGGAGCCAAAAAAATTGGTGGTGGAAAATGCGGTTGTATTGGATCTATCGTTGTTTTCCTAATTTTATATTGGTTGCTCGGATATGTTTTTAAAGTGTTTTAAAAACTTCAATAGACCAATTTTTTTAAACATCTTTTTTATATAGAATTGTAAGCTAATGTTTTACATTTTTTTGTAATGTAATTCATCGATATAAGTGTATTTTATCGAATATATAAAACACTTTATCGAATTATATTTTGGGACATGACAATTTTTGAGCTATATTTGCTGTCATAATTTCATTTAACCCCAAACAAAATGAAAACTAACCTACTTCAATCCGTTGCTTTTGCAATGGTAATGACTACTTGTCTTAATTGTTCTCTTGAACCAACGGACACTTCAGAAAGCCTTCAATTGGAATCACAAAATTTTATCGATTTAGAACAGGCTGCCACTATAACGACCTGTAGCGGTTCAAATCCAAAAACCAGAATTGCCAACAATGGAACATTTTCTTCAGATTATCAGATTTATGATAACACCGGTGTTTTTATTGATGGCGTGTATGGTGTTCTGCCAGGAACCATATCCAATTGGATTACATTTCCTGTAGGAAATATCATTTGCAATGTTACAATTGATTCGGTTTCTGACCAGAAAGTCACATTTAATATGGCAACTTGTACGGAGTTGAATATGGAAATTGATTTGAACAATCAGTTGACAGACGCACAACCAGAAGCCAGTACTAATTGATTTTCGAACATTGTACGACTATTTTTCTGTTATTGCAATCTGTCGTGAAGAAGAGATAAATAGCACCTCCATCCTTTATTTTTAAAGTCCTTCGGATATGCTGTACGGATTCTGGAAAGTTACGTGTTGTTATATTGGCTTTGTGCCAGTTTTGTTCCATCAATAGTTTTTTGTTGTAAGGTATTATCTTTTCTATTTGAAACGACCTTCCGGGAAATCTGATAAGATTTTCACTTGTATATAAGTGGGAATGTTTGTGAAGTTTGACAACATTCAGTTGTTTTGCAACGGAATTAAAAGCACCTGCTTTTAATATTGATGGATTTGGTTCGTAGAGGAAGGAGATAGGAAGGCTGTAGTTACCATCGGAGTTTGATTCATTAGATAAATTAAAATCAAATATCTGACTGCTTCTAGAGCTTATGTTGATGGTTTTAATGACTATATCAGCATGAAATCCCTTTTCAAGAATCCAAATTAACTCTTTTACTTCACTGTCAATGGATACTACATGTATATTCTTTACATGTTTCAATTCACTAATGCCAATAGAAATATCCAATAATGGTGAAGTTTTAATCATTATTTTATTGGTATGTTCAAAAAGCAAAGCTAATTCCTTTGGAATATTTGGTAAACAATCTGCTAAAAAAAACACCTTTCCTTTACTTTCATGTCTCCGTGACGGATCGATATAAATCCAGTCATAATTCTTGGCTGAATGCTTTAAATGTGTAAGGCCATCACCAGAAACTGTTTCTATATTTTCAACACTTAACTGTGTGAAATTGTAGTTTACAATGCTGGATAATTCCTCATCTATCTCGCAATGAGTGACCGTTTTAAAACACCTTGAAAAGTAAAAACTATCAACACCAAATCCGCCCGTGAGGTCTAGGAGATTAATTCCTGCAATTAATGACGCTTTGTATTCTGCGGCAATTTCCGAAGATGTTTGTTCAATTTGCGTTTTGCTAGGATAATATATGAACTTGTTTAAATACCAAGTAGGAAGCTTATGTTGACTTTTTTTCTTGGCTTCTATTTGTTCTATGAGCTCTAATGTTCCAATGTCATCAAATGAAATTCCTTTTAGGATGAGTTTGGTAAGATCAGAATTTAGATGGGCGTTTATGAATTCTTGACTTTCAGCATTTAAAAGTAGTCGGTTCAAATTTTGATTACATATTTTGTGTGAGATGTTTCACGATTTTGTATTCTGATAAAAATTCTTTTGAAATCACTTTGATGGTTGTGTACACGGGCACTGCAAGGATCATACCTCCAATATTGAACAACAAACCACCGATAATAATTGCCAGAAAAATTTCCAATGGATGAGAACGCACGCTTCGACTGAAAATAATAGGTTGTGAAAACACATTGTCCACCAATTGCACTAACGAAACACCTACTAACACTTTGATTATCAAAGGCAACAAGGTACTTGAAAAATCTGCTCCAAGGTTATTGGAAACAACGACCAATAGCATCAAAACTGCACCAATAATTGGTCCTAAATATGGTACAATATTTAAAAAAGCGCAAATAATGGCGATTGCGAGGGCATTTTCAACATCCAAAAACAAAAGTAACCCTAAATACAATATGGCCGCAATTAAGGTTTGTATCAACAAACCCAAAAAATATCGGGAAAGTAATTCTCTAACTTTATTAAGTATTAACAAAAAACGGTGTTCATTGCCTCTATCTGCAAAGGAAGTAACGAATCTGGTAATTAGTTTCTCATCTTTAAGAAAAAAGAAGGAGATGAACAATACAGAAAACAATCCCACCACAACGTCGCCAACATTATTAAAAAATATTTCCACAAAACTCGAAACAAATTCAGAATTGAAATTCTGTACAAATTCAGTACGTTTTATGGCCTCAATGATGTTTATCCTTTCAACACCTAGATATTCGCTTGCCTGAATGTTCAGTTCGTGCAAATCTTTCTTGACGATTTCGAAATTAATACTGGAAATATTCTTGCTCTGTTCTAAAACAATAGGCAAAAAAATTCGCGCCATTAAAAACAAAAAAACACCCACTAAAATTAAAGTGGTAAATGATGCAAGCGTGTTGCCAAACTTCAAACGCTTTTTTAAGAATGACACCAAAGGTCTGCAAATCAATGAAATAACTCCAGCAATGAAGATAAATAGAATAAGTGATTGAATTTTATAAAGGATATAACCGAGCAGAACAAGACCTGCAACTACTGCTAATGTCTTTAAATTTCCTTTTGCAATGGAGTTTGAATTCATGTTGTAAATATAAGTTAATTAACTATCGCAATAAATCTAATAATTTGCTGAATCGCTGCAAAAGAAAGTTTTTTTTAAGCTAGAATTTTTGAATCAATGTTCAAATGCGTATTTGACGATATTGGCTCCCATCTTTAGAGCTTTTTCATGAAGTTCGATTGGGTCGTTATGAACTTCCTGGTCTTCCCAACCATTGCCCAAATCGCTTTCGTATGTAAAAAGCAATATCAACCGTCCTTCATGAAAAATGCCATATGCCTGTGGGCGCTTACCATCGTGTACATGAATTTTTGGTAAACCTTCAGGGAATTTGTACGCGATGTTGAATATTTCGTGAGTTTTGGGCAATTCCAATAGTTCCTTGTCCGGAAAAACTTTTTTCAATTCCTTTGTAATATAAGGTTGCAGACCATAATTGTCGTCGATATGAAGAAATCCTCCAGATAGCAGATAGTTTCTTAAATTCTCACTATCCTGCTCATTGAAAAACACATTGCCATGCCCAGTCATGTGCAGTATGGGATATTGAAAAATATCGAGGCTTCCAGCTTCCACAACTTCTGGTTTGGAATTGATTTTTGTATTGATATTGGCATTGCAAAATGATATCAAATTGGGCAATGATGTTGGATTGCCATACCAATCTCCACCACCTTTGTATTTTAAAACTGCAATTTCCTGTGAATGCCCTAGTGTTGGTGAACAAACACCAATAATCAGCAAAAATGTAAGAAATTTTAAATTCATCGTTCTAAATATTATTTCCTTGCCACGTTGCAAGCGTTATCAAAAATAAATATAATACCTATGAAACCTGTATTAATCTCGTTAATTGTTTTAATAACTTCCGTTGAACCACCAACATTCGCATCATTTAAACCAGTGGTCGTCTTGGAATTGTTTACCTCCCAGGGATGTTCGAGCTGTCCGCCGGCAGATGAATTACTTAATAAACTAGACGGAAATGAGGAAAAGTTCAATTTGATTGCCTTATCCTATCATGTAGATTATTGGAATTATATCGGTTGGAAAGATCCTTTCAGTAAAGCTGAATTTAGTGAGAAACAACGAGTCTATGGACAAAAATTCAATAGTAGTTCTATTTACACACCACAAGTAGTGGTGAATGGCAAGGAGCATTTTGTAGGATCCAATGAAAGCACACTATATTCTAAAATAAAATTTTATTCTGGCAAGAAAGCTGAAAACACTGTGAAAATTTCCAATATTCAAAATGATTCTAAGACCATCAATTTTGATTTTACTATTGATGGCAATATGACTAACAAACAATTGAGAGTAGTTTTGGTTATTGATGAACGTACAACTTCCGTATCCAGGGGAGAGAATAAAAACAAAAGTTTAAAGAATTCAAATATTGTAGTTTCCCAATGGGAAACGGATTTAAAATCCAAGAATGGAAAAGGAACTATTTCAATACCTGATTTACTCCTACCTTCCGATAAACTATCACTTGTACTTCTAGTTGAAACATCTAATTATGATATAGTTGGAGCTCTAAATCTAAAGTTATAATTCATTTAAAATTGCTACAGTGTGACATGCTACAATAGCCGCGGTTTCTGTTCTTAATCTGGTGGTTCCAAGCGTTACTGGTAAGAAACCCGAATTAATGGCCCACTCAATTTCCCGGGTGCTAAAATCACCTTCAGGACCGATGAGTATGGTCACATTTTGATTTGGCTGCAGCGCTATCTTCAGAGATTTTCTTTCGGTTTCTTCACAATGCGCAATGAACTTTTGGCCATTGAATTCTTTTTTGATAAATGCTTCAAACAACATTGGTTCATTCAACTTTGGAATATACACATGCAAGGATTGTTTCATCGCTGATTGAAGTATTTTTTCAAACCGGTCGGATTTAATGAATTTTCTTTCGCTATGGTCGCATATTATAGGTGTTATGGCGTCTATTCCTATTTCAGTCGCCTTTTCGAGAAACCATTCATATCGGTCGTTCATTTTCGTTGGGGCAACCGCCAAATGAAGTTGATAATTACTCTTTTCTTGAAAAGTTTTTGAAGTAATCGCAGCCACACAATTTTTTATGTCGGAAATTAAAATTTCTGCTTTGAACAACCATCCTTTTCCGTTGGTCAATTGTAACTTGTCACCAACGGCCTTTCGCAATACTTTTACAATATGTTTGCTTTCATCTTTGGAAAATGACAATTGCTTGGTTTGTTCATTGATATCTGGATTGTAGAATAACTGCATCTTCAAATCTTTTCGGTCACTTTTAAAACTTTTATTTCCTCAATGAACTTGGTTGGATGCGTTCTTACCACTATATAAAAGGCCTGCGTGTCTGGAAAGTCCAACGTAAAGATATCTTGCCCATTGTTTTCATTCATAATGGCATCCTCCAGGGCGGTGGTGGAATTACTTCTGGTAAACCAACCAAGATCTCCACCTCGCTTGGCATTGGTGTCCATTGAATACATTTTTGCAAGGTCTTTAAATCTAAATCCTTCGTTGTATTTTGATATAATCTTGTTTTGGAGCTGCTTCATTTCATTGATGGATTTTTCACGACCGTCCAGAAAAACATAACTATATCTGTGGTAAGGAATCTCATATTTATCAATAATCTTATAGTGGGTTTTTTCATTGTCCGTTGCAACCACCTTGTTGCCTCCTTTGCCAATGCTAAAAAGTTCTTGCGCCAATTGGGTTTTGTGTTTTTCTTTGTTAAAGACAAATACCTGACCATTATTGGCTTTATGAATTTCAATAAATCTGGTAGCCTGGGTTTCGTCTTGAATGGAATCCAGCGCTTCTTCAATACTATTTTGACAAAGTGTGGGGAAGGTAGAAAAAATGAATGCGGTGCATAGTAGGTATTTAATCATGTTTAGGAATTTTGGTTGATTTCAAATCAAAATTAAAATGATAGTTGAAACTTAAAACAAATTAGAAATTAAGTTTTTAAGAATTGATTGTTTATAACATTTTTTTGAAAAGAGACCATAAACAAGAGACGGACGATTTTACACTATATCTTCAACCTGGAAGAGGCCACAACATCGTTTGCGGCAAAGTCACCTTCAAGAAACTTCAAATAACCAACAATGGCTATCATGGCAGCATTGTCGGTAGTGAATTCAAATTTAGGGACATAGGTGATCCATCCATATTTTGCCTCTCCCTCCTTTAAAGCTTTGCGAATACCGGAATTTGCCGAAACGCCACCGCCGATTGCAATATGGGAAATGCCTGTTTGTTTGCTTGCAAGTTTCAGTTTATCAATTAAAATACCAATGATTGTATATTGAATGGAGGCGCAGATGTCATTGAGATGTTCTTCGATGAAATTTGGATTCTTTTGTGTTTCCTTCTGAATGAAATAAAGAATGGCTGTTTTTAAACCTGAAAAACTGAAATTCAAACCTTCAACTTTCGGCTTTGTAAATTTAAAAGCCTTCGGATTTCCCAATTGCGCCCGTTTGTCAATTTCAGGTCCAGCGGGATATCCCAATCCTAATATTTTTCCGCTTTTGTCAAAGGCTTCTCCAACGGCATCATCAATGGTTTCGCCAATGATTTCCATTTCAAAATAACTTGAGACTTTCACAATTTGAGTGTGGCCACCAGAAATCGTCATTGCCAAAAAAGGAAATGGAGGTTTGCTAAATCCTTCTTCATCAATAAAATGTGCCAAAATATGTGCTTGCATATGGTTCACATCGATTAAAGGAATACCCAAACCATAGGCCATTGATTTAGCAAAAGAAGTACCTACCAACAATGAGCCCATCAATCCTGGACCGCGGGTAAAGGCAATTGCGCTCAATGCCGACTTGTCTATATT